>JBAUYI010000146.1:0-102978 GCA_049584715.1 Xanthobacteraceae bacterium | reverse complement strand
TGGCGCCCACCGACGAGACCGTCGCGGTGTGGCACACGGCCGGCATCACCACGTTCGACGGCGCGCGGCAGAGGGATATCGTCACCGGCGCGACGGCACGGGGCTCGATCACCTATACGTTTCCCGCGCTGTTGAACGAGCTGTTCGGCAGCCGCTTCAAGCTGGTGACCGGCTACAACGGCGGCACCGAGATCAACCTGGCCATGGAACGCGGCGAGGTCGAGGCGCGCAACAATACCTGGTCGAGCTGGAAAGCGACCAAGCCGGCGTGGCTCAGCGAGCACAAGATTTCCATCATCCTGCAATCGGGGCCGCGCCCCGCCGACCTTGACGCGCCCGTGGCCGCCGATCTTGCCAGCAATCCCGACGACCGCCGCCTGATCGATCTGGTGTTGTCCGGCGGCGCGCTTGGCCGGCCGCTCGCCACAACGCCCGACGTTCCGCCGGAGCGGGTTGCGGCATTGCGCGCCGCGTTCGAGGAAACCATGAAGGATCCGGAGTTTCTCGCCGAGGCCAAAACGTTGAATTTCGCCGTCGACCCGATCCATGGCGTTGACATGCAGGCGACGGTCGAGCGCATTCTCGCCGCCCCGCCTGACGTGGCGCGCCGCGCCAAACATCTCCTGGAATAAAGAATCGAAGCGGCCTTACCGCCACGCATCGATGGAGACGGTCTTGCGATATTTGGCGCCCATGATGCGCCAATAGCCGTTGGCTTCGCCGCCGACCACGACCACGTTGATCTCGTTTTCCGGAAATATGCGAATCGGCTCGTCGGGTTCGGCTTTGAGCCACGTCGCCATCGGTTCCTGGCCGAATGTCGCCCACGGATAGACGTAATTCTGCACCAGCTGAAGATCCCAATAACGCCCGGCCGGCATTTCGCCGCTCTCGTGGATGAAGCGGATGAGCTTTTGCTTGGTGTCGAAGCCGCCGCGGTCGATGAATTGACGCGCCGTTATCGGATCGAGCAAGAGGCAAGGCATCGATTGCCCGTCGATGCCCGCCAGCATGTCGCGGACGTGCTCGCGCCAATATTTTTCGCGAAGGCCTAAGCAGAATGTCGTCGAGCGGCAGCCGAAGAAAATGCTCACGGTGGAGTCGCTTGGCCTAAATCCTTTTTGCACGTGCAGCGGCTCCCAGGGACTTTTCTCCTCGTTCTCCGCAAACGTGATGTTGTTGTAGCCGTAGCTGTTGCCCTGGGAGCCCATATAGGTCTCGCCCGGCACCGAACCGCCCTGGAGATTCTGTGACAGGAGGCCATAGGCGCGGCCGATCGTTGCGTTGGCGTGATTGTACGGACCCATGGCGCCGACGCCGCAATTCATGCCGATCTCGTGGCGGATCGGGCCGTTGACGACGACCATCATCGCCGAGGAGCTCGAGCTCGACGAACGCGCCGAGAGCTCGGAGGCGGCGAGCGCGAGGATCACCGGAAAGTATTGCGGCCGGGCGCCGGCCATCACCGCGTTCACGGCGACCTGCTCGACCGTGTATTCCCAGGCGGCGCGGAATTCGACCGGCTGCAGGTGGCCGACGATTTTATCAGGCGGCTGGCTCGTTGCCTTGAGCATGGCGTCGACGCGCTCGCGCGTCGGCAACACGATCGGCAATTTGTCGGTCCAATTGTTGCCGAGGAAGAGCTGTTGCAGGTTGTCCTCGGTCTCCGGGCCGATCAGCCCGGCAATCGGGACCTCATTGCCCGGCATGAACGCCGTCCAGCGCCGCGGTCAGCGCCAAAACCACCTCCTGCATCACCGGCCGGCCGGTGATCGGGTCGTTGCCGTTGACGTAAGCGGCGAGCTCGGCCGCTGTCTTGCCCATGACCGGCTGCGGCACGAATGAACGCGGCGCCTCGGGCAGGCCCGCCATCCTGGCAACCGACGCCACCACCTTGTCGAACTTGTCGGTATGCAAGGCGACGGTCGGCACGCCGTATTTGGTCTCGAGCGTGATCGCGTAGGTGGTGACGGCGGGCGCGCAATTGCTGCAATGGCCGACGCCGATGATCGCGGCATCGCCGTTCGTCTTGATCTCGTTCCAGGTTTTCGGATCGTCCTTCTGATAGGTCGCCGACAACGACACGATCCGCGTCGTGACGTTCGGCATATGCGCGCCGAACCACGCAGCGACTTGCTTGAGCAGCTCGATCGAATCGTCGAACCGACAATCGACCAGATAGATCGTCTTGCCGTCGAGGCTTTCGGGACGCGGCGCGGCCGTCTTCCTGGTGATCTTCGGCGGCGTGCCGACGGGACTTAGCACCGTGAACGTCTTGGCGGCGGGGGCGAGGGCCTCAATCGGATGGCCTTCCGTGGGCGCGACGATCCTGTTCATGGGATGCTCCTTGCGGCCTTCGCCAAGGCATTTCGAGGCAATTGCAATTTGAAGCAAGTATAAGGTCAAGCGCGATAGCGGCCAAGCCGCCATGCGCCGTCCGGACACCGGCCCCGAGCTTGAACGGCGAGGGGGCCTGATCTAGGGTCGCCAGCGCCCTTCGATTGTCGCCGAGCAAGATGAGGAACGCATGGCCGAGCTCTTGAGCGTTCACGATCCGCGTGGCTATCCGCCGAAAGTGACCGGCAAGCGTCTGGCGCCACGTCCGGCCGGCCTCGACGGCAAGATCGTCTATCTGGTCGATTGCCTGTTCGACAATTCCGCGGCGTTCATGGAGCAGTTGCGGCAGTGGTTCGCCAAGCATCTGCCGGCCGTCAACACCCAAATCATCACCCCGCGCGAGAGCTGGGTCGATGATTTGGATCTGCGCAAGAAGATCGCGGCCGACGGCAATGCCGCCATTCTCGGTGTCGGGCTTTGAAGCTCCTGTAGCCCGACGGTCGTCGGGTTGACATCGCTGTTGGAAGGTGACGGCGTCCCGAGCGTCGCGGTCCACACTCATGTGTTCGCCCGCGTTGCCAAGTCGACCGCGCGACTGCGCGGCATTCCCACATTGCGGCAGGCTTTTGTGCCGCAGCCGGTGGTCGGCCGCACGCCACCTGAATTGCGTGCCTATATCGAAGGCAGCGACCAGGTTTCCGGCCGGCCGTTCATGCAAGAGGTGATCGACGGCTTGACCCGCCCGCTCGATGACGCCGATCTCACCGGCGCGACGTTCGAGCGCTCGACGCTGCGGCTGGTTGCGCCGGACACGGAAGAGAATCTTCGCCAGCTGTTCCTCGACAATCGCTGGACCGATTTTCTGCCCATCGTGCTGCCGACCGAGGAACGCGTCGCGGCGATGCTCAAGGCGACGAGCCAGCCGCCCGACAAGGTGGTCGGCCGCATGCGCGCCGGCAATTTTCGCGAGACCTGGGAGTACACGGTCGAAAAAGTCGCGGTCAATGCGGTGATGGCCGGCGCGCGGCCGGAATATTTCCCCGTCATCCTCGCGCTCGCCGCGTCGAGCACCACGTCGCGGCAAGGCAGCACCACCTCGATGACCTGTCTCAGCGTGGTCAACGGTCCGGTCCGCCACGAGATCGGCATGAACTGCGGCATCGGCGCGCTCGGACCCTATAGCCACGCCAATACGACGATCGGGCGGGCTTACAGCCTGTTGTCGCAGAACGGCCAGGGCGGATCGGTGCCGGGCGAAACCTATATGGGCGCGCTCGGCAATCCGCTCGCCTATAGCCTCGCCTTTGCCGAGAACGAGGAGCGCAGCCCGTGGCAGCCGCTCCACGTGCAGAAAGGATTTGAGCCGACCGACAGCACCGTGAGCGTGTTCGTCGGACTGCGCTATGTCCAGGAAGGATTTGGCCCGCGCGACACCTGGGAGGCAAAATTCCGGCGCTGCCTCTCAGCGACTGCCTATCTGCCGCCGCTCGTGGTGCTCGATCCGATCGTGGCGCGGCTGTTCCAATCCCGTGGCATCAACTCGAAGCAGGATCTGATCGATTGGTGCGCCGAGAATGCCCGCTTGCCGGCGCGCGACTACTGGGACGATCAGTGGATGCAGACACTGGTGCGGCCGCGCGCCGCCGCAGGCGTCGAGCCTTATGCGACAAAACTCAAGGCCGCGCCCGACGACATCGTGCAAATGTACGAACCGGGCGACATCAACGTCGTCGTGGTCGGCGGCGAGACCCAGGGTGCCTGGAAAATCTTCGGCGCCAATTACGTCACGACCGTCTCGGTCGACGCCTGGCGTTGAGCGGATTTGCGGCAACGGTGACCTGACCCGGGCCTTTCGTCGGCGCGTCCGCTTACCGATATTCAGCCGCCGGACGTCGTCGCTCTCCTTCAAAGACACGGATTCATGACAGGCTCTCGCGGAATAGCGAGCAGCGCCTTTACCGATGTCCGGATTTCATCTGGAGGCAGGCTCCGAAAGTGCAGAGCAAGTTGTTCTCGCAATACTTCTGCATGCCTGCCTGACGCGCGAACCTGAGGTCCGCCTCTGCCGCACGATGTTTGAAGTCTTCCAACATCGCAGGCGTGGGATGGAGCGACGAATTGGCGATGATGAATTCATCGATTGCGGCGATCGCCTCGTCTATCACGGCGTCAACCGGATGTGGTGGGAAGGCGCATGCTGTAGTCTGGGTTCGAACTGACAGGTATATCGACCAGGCACAGAGCACGGCTCCTCCTTGTTTGTCGGTCTCGAACTGGCGCGGTCCCAAGACCATCCGATCCTCGGCAACTGCTGGCGTGGTCACTCCCAGCGCAACGGTCGCGAAGGTACTCAAGGCGATCCACTTGACCAGAGCCGCAATGGAGATTCTCGTGAATGGGGCTGGCCAAATCGTGACAGTTTGCATTGATCCCTCCTGTCGCGGCGGCTTTTGGCGGCAAAGCGGATTGACCAACTTTGGTGCGTCGCGCTCAATTTATGAGTACATAGCCTAATTCGGAGTGAGGACATTGGATACGGAATTCGATGTGGTGATAGCGGGAGGCGGCATCGCCGGCATGAGCGCCGGTGTGACCGCCGCGCGCCTTGGGAGAAAGACGCTTGTTCTGACCGGCGACGTCCCCGGCGGCCAGCTCATGAGCATCGAAAAGATCGAAGGCTATCCCGGTTTCCCGGACGGCGTTCCGGGTTACGACCTGTGTCCGATGCTGCAGGACCAGGCCGCCGCAGCCGGTGCCGAGTTCATGATGACGGGCCTGGAGCGTTTCGATGCGCAAGACGGCAACTGGCGTGTGACGACCGGGGAGGGCGATATCGTGGCGCGTGCCGTCATAGTCGCAACGGGGTCGTCGCTGAAAAAGCTTGATGTCCCGGGAGAGCGACGCCTGACGGGCAATGGCGTGAGCGAGTGCGCGAGCTGCGACGCGCCGCTGTTGCGCGACCTGATCGTCGCCGTGGTCGGGGGCGGCGATTCGGCAATGCAGGAGGCCTTGACGCTCGCCGCGTTCGCTTCGAAGGTCATCATTCTCCATCGTGGCGACGTCTTGACGGGCCAAGCCTGTTACCGCGATCGCTTGACCGCGCATCGGAAAATCGACATCCGCTTCAATACCGCCGTAACCGAGATCCTTGGCGAGGCCAAAGTGACGGGCTTGCGCACGCGCCAATCGCGTGATGGCGCTGTTGCCGATCTGGAGGTCGCTGCGATCTTTGCCTATGTCGGCCTGCAACCGAACACCGCGGTGCTGCAAGATCGCTTGAGCCTGGACCTCGCTGGGAGAATACCGACCGATGGCTGGATGCGAAGCGAACGGGTCGGCGTTTGCGCGGCCGGAACCGTCAGGTGCCAATCGCCCTATCGCGCGGTCAGCGCGGCCGGCGATGGTGCGAGCGCCGCTGTCGCAGTCGATCGCTATCTGACGGACGGTTCGTGGCGAGACTGATAATCGGGACAGCCAATCGATCAAGCGGTGTGTTCCTGCCGCACCATAGCCGCCCCTGCGGCCATGGCGCGCATTTTTCCGAAGGCAACGTCGCGCGGCAAATATTTAAGGCCGCAATCGGGTGCGACGACAATTCGCTCGGCCGGCACATAAGGCAGTGCGCGGCGGATGCGAGCCGCGACGGTCTGCGGTGTCTCGATGCCCATGTCCGACAGGTCCAGCGTACCGAGGATGATGGTCTTGCCGGATAGCTTTTCCAGCACCGCGCAATCGAGGCCCGACTGAGCCGTCTCGATCGACACTTGCTTGATGGGCGAGTTGGCGAACTCCGGCAGGAACGAATAGCCCGATGGCCGCACGTGAATCACGGCTGCATAGCCAAAGCAGATATGGACCGCCGTCGTGCCGGTCACGCCGGCGAGCGCAGCGTTGAACGCCTCGAGGCCGAACTGGCGCGCCTTCTCGGGCCGCGCCTGCATATAGGGCTCGTCGATCTGCACGATATCGGCGCCGGCGGCGAACAAATCCTTGATCTCGGCGTTGACCGCGGCGGCGTAGTCCAGCGCCATCTCGCATTCGTCCTTGTAGAAATCATTCTGCGCCTGCTGCGACATGGTGAAAGGACCGGGCACCGTCATCTTGACGACGCCGTCGGTGTTGGCGCGCAGGAATTTCACGTCCTCGACCTCGACCGGGTGCTTGCGCCGCACCTTGCCGACGATGCGCGGTACCGGATTGGGGTGCCCGGAGCGGTCGAGCGCAGTGCCGGGATTGTCGATATCGACGCCTTCGAGTGCGGTGGCGAAGCGATTTGAATAGCTCTCGCGTCGCATCTCGCCGTCGGTAATGATATCGAGACCGGCGCGCTCCTGATCGAGGATGGCGATCCTGGTGGCGTCGTCCTGCGCCTCGTCGAGCAATTCGGGCGTGACCCGCCATAGCTCCTTGGCACGCACCCGGGGCGGGAAGCGGCCTGCGAGCTTCTTGCGATCGATCAACCACTCCGGTTGAGCGTACGAGCCGACCAGCGAGGTGGGAAATAGCGGCAGGGGCATTTGCGGTACTCCACCATTGGGCACGCGAGGAATTAAATTTGCCGTCACACGATATGGAGCCACTCAACCTAGCCTACGGCCTGCGCGAAAACAGCCGACCCGACGCGAGCCGCGCACCGTCGCGCAGGCTTGAAAGCTTGGCCCAGACCACGTCCTCGGCAACGCGGCCCCAGCCGGCCGAGGTATCGAAACCGCAATCGGTCCCCGCCAGCACCCCCGACGGATCGCCGACGACTGCGGCGACGCGCTCGATGCGGTCGGCCACCAGCTGCGGGTGCTCGACGAAATTCGTCAGGCTGTCGATGACGCCCGCTACCAGGACCTGATCGTCCTTGAGCGGGTGTTTGGCGAAACAGCGAAATTCGTGGGCATGCCGCGGATTGGCGAAGGGCAAGACGAAGCCGCCGACATTGGCCTCAAGCAGCGCAGGCAGGATGTCTTCCAGCGGCACGTCGCAATCATGCGGCGATTCGGAGTTGCCCCAGCATACGTGCAGGCGGACCCGGTCGCGCGGCACGTTGCGCAGCGCATGATTGATGGTCGCGACGACTTGTTCGACGAACGCGACGAATGCGGCAACCGGCTGGTCTTTGTAGGTGATGTGGCGTTCGAGGGCGAGATCGGGCGCATCGATCTGCAACAGCAAGCCGTTGTTGACGATCGCTTCGTACTCGACCTGCAGCGCGCGGCCGAGCGCCGCGAGATAGTTCCCAAGCGTATCGTAATGCTCGTTGCGCACCGCCGTGGCGAGGATGCCGGGCGATGGCGCGCTCATGAACGGCTCGACAAAGACGCTCGGATTTTCCGCCAGGACCGTGTTGAAATGGCGGCATTCGTCGTCGATCGCACGGTCGTCGAGATAGCGCACCTCGCCGATCGCCTTCGGCAAGCCGGCAAGCGCCGAGACTTGGGTCTTGCTGGCGTGCTGCTCGATCCACATGCGCTTGAAGTCCGGATAGCGGTCGACATCGGCGCGCGACGGCCGCTCCCAAGAGCCGCCAAGTCCCGATAGCCGCTCCTTGAGATAGAGAAAGAAGGAATCGCGCTGCTGCTCGCCGTTATTGCCGACGTCGATGCCGGCGTCGCGCTGCTTGCGCACGATCGTCCGCACCGCTTCGCGCCCGGCGCGATCGATTTCGGCGGCATCGACCGCGTCGCCGCCCGCGCGCAAAGCGTAGAGCCGCGTCAATTCGCGCGGCCGCGGCAGGCTGCCGGTATGGGTCGTCAAAATTCTCGACGTGCTGCGCTGCATCGGTTCGTTCTCACCTCGACACATGATAGGGCAGCCAAAGGGCAAG
Source organism: Xanthobacteraceae bacterium (assembly GCA_049584715.1). GTDB lineage: Bacteria > Pseudomonadota > Alphaproteobacteria > Rhizobiales > Xanthobacteraceae > BOG-931. Next base: position 94,826 of record JBAUYI010000146.1, on the reverse strand, counting down.
ATCGGGCCACACTATCACCAGGGCCAGCACGACGAACATCGTCAGATGAAACGGAATCGTGCCAAGGATCACTTCGCTCAGTTTGCCGTCCCAGATGCTCTGTATGACGAACAGATTGATTCCGATCGGCGGCGAGATTTGCCCAAGCTCGACGAAAAGTACGAGAACGACGCCGAACAGCAGCGGGTCGATGCCGTAACTCGGCAAGACCGGAAAGATCAGCGGCACCGTAATCACGATCATGCCCAGACTTTCGATCAGGCAGCCGAGCACGGTGTAGAGTATGAACAGCACCAGGAAAAATTCCAGCCGCGTGAGATGCAGGCCGACGATAAATGCCGTCACCTTCTCGCCGATGCCGGCAAAGCTGATGGCATAGGAGAAAATGTATGCCGTAAAGATGATGAACAGGATATTTCCGGAGAATTTGATGGTGCTGTACATGGCGTCGATCAATCCGCGCGGCGTGAGATGGCCGAACACGGCGCCGAGAAGGATCGCCAGGGTGCAGCCGATCGTTGCGCCCTCGGTCGTAGTGACGAGGCCGGCATAGATGCCGCCGAGCGTGCCGCCAATCAGAATGGCGAATGGCAGGACATCGGCCAGCGCGACCATCAGTTCGTGCAACGAGCGCGGTCCAGGTTCGCGCGGCGCCACGGTGGGCACGATCAAGGCGTGGGCTCCGATATAGGCCATGAAGGCCGCGGTCATGATCAGGCCGGGCACAAGACCGGCCATGAACAGTTTCGGCACCGAGGTTTCGGTAAACGTGCCGTAGACGATCATGCCGAAACTCGGTGGCAACAAAATGCCGAGCGTGCCGCCGGCCGCCAGCGATCCTGCCGCCAATCGCCGATCGTAATTGCGGTGGATGAGTTGCGGCAGCGCCACGCCGCCGATGGACGCCGCCGTCGCGATGCTCGATCCGCTCACCGAGGCGAAGATCGCGCAGCCGGCGATATTGGTCTGCAGCAACCCGCCGGGAAGTTTTGCCACGAGCTTGGCAAGGCCGCTATAAATGCGGCTGCTCAGGCCGCTGACGCGAAGAATTTCCGCCATCAGCATGAACAGCGGCACGCAGGTCAGCACGAAGCTGTTCATGCTTCCCCAACTCACGAGCCCCAGGCTGTTGAGGCTCGGCAGACCACCCTGCAACAACAGATAAAGCATCGCGGGAACTGCGATCGCGAAAGGAACCGCCATTCCACTCGCAAGCAGGACAAGAAAAAAGACGAACGTGACGACGATCTGAAGGTCAGGGCTCACTGGCGCCCTCCGCCGTCTTGCCGATCGCGCGCAGACGGGCAACGTCGGCCGCAAGCGTGCGCGCAACCGAGAAGCACAACGCCGCCGCGCCAAGCATCATCGCGATTTGCGGTATCCAAAGCGGCGTCGCCAGATAAGTCGGGGCGCGATCGCCGAAGCGGAACGAAGAAATCTCGAATCTCGTGAGCTGCCACAACAGCAGCGCGCAGAAAGTGAGCGAGAGAACATCGAAGATGACGTGAGAGACCGCGCGAGCGAATGGCGAGAGGCGAGACTGGACCAGCTCGACGTGATGAAAGCTGCCGTTGATCTGGCAGACCGGCAGGCTGACGAAGGTGATCACCACCAGCATGTAACCGCCGAGCTCATCGGAAATCTCGAAGGAAAAATTGAGAAGCGAGCGCGTCAGGATATCGACGCCGATCACGATGAGCATGACGATCAATGCCGCGACGCAAGCGAGCTTGCAGGCTCGTTCGACAATGCTTTCCTTGAGCCTTCGCGCCGACAGACCGCCGTGGAGACGGTCCTGCTCGATCTGTACCATTATGATTGCTGGGATTTAGCGTCCAAGCGCGGTTCGCACTTTTGCCAGCGCCTCGACGACGTCGGGACCGCGCGACTTCGCCCACTCGTCCCAGTAGGGTTTCATGGCCGCAATCGCGCGCGCATTCTCTTCCGGCGTCGCCTTGGTGAAGGTGTATCCGGCCGCCGTGAGGACTTGAACCGATTCCGCTTCTTCCTTTTGCATCGTCTCCTGGTCCCAGCGCGCGGTGTCTTCGGCAACCTTGCGCAGCTTGCCCTGCAGGTCGGGCGAGAGCTTGTTGTAGGCCTCGGTATTGGCGATGAAATAGGAATTGTTGACGTTGATGATCAGGACGTAGCCGTATTTGAGCAGGTCCTTCCACAACACGGCGCCGACGCCTGCGGTGAAAATACCGTCGACCACGCCGCGGTCGAGCGCCGAGGGGACTTCCGGCGCGCTCATGGTGATCGAGGTGCCGCCGAAGCTGCGCACGAACTCGCCCTGTTCCGGCTGCGCGACGCGAAGCTTCATGCCTTTGATGTCGTCGAGTGATTCGAGTTTCTTGCGCCCCCAAATGAACTGCAACGGATAGGTATAGGAGGCGAGCAAGGTCGAGCCCTTCTCAAGGTATGCCTTTTCGAGATACGGCTTGAGCACTGCGTCTGCTTTGGCGAAATCCGCATAGGATTGAATGAGCATCGGCAGTCGTGGAATGCCGGCGACCGGGATGTTTCCGGAATTGAACAGGTCGTCGCCGACCTGCACGATATTGCCGCCCACGGCCTGCGTGATATTGCTGGCGTTGATCTGCAGCGTGCCCGCCAAATGCAGCCGAACCTTGAGCTCGCCGTTGGTCGCCTTCTCGATCTCCTCGGTAAACAATTTGGCGCCGCGCGATGTCGCGAAATTCGGCGCCGACTGATGCATGTAGAAGTTCCAGTCGTCCGCGGCGGGCGCGTGCCCACCGGACAGGACTATAAGACCCAGCGCCAGACCCAGCGCCGCGACGGCTGATCTGGCCGCAGTTTTGCGGTTCTGCTCGAGCATGGCGACCCTCCCTTCGACATCGCCGGTACGCTGGCGATTGCCGAGATCCCATTGCGTTGATTTCGCAACAACAATATTTTTGTCGAAAGAGCCTATGGACACCCCATTTGGCTGTCAACGCGCTGGCCTTCCCACTCCACGCGGATCGTCGATGCTGCGCAAAGAGATAGGCGCGTCGGCGGCAATTCGGATTGCTTCGCATCCGCCATGCCGAACTTTTGCGCCACGGCTTGGCGCGAAAGATGTGGATATGCGGGCGGCATTCTACTCTCCTGCTGCCATTGTCCGTATGGTCCGGCCGGCCAGGACCGAAACAACCGAAAGGGGCAACGCCCCAAATGGGCTTGGTCGGGGAGGGCGCATTCAACGGCCGGTGTGGTGGGTTTCCGCGTCGTGATATTATAGCGGGTGTAGGAATTTGTGATTCGAAGCGAATAACCGAGCCGGGACAAACGCCTTGCCAATCAAGCCCCCCAATCCGCTGTTCATTCACCTGCGCGTCCATTCTTCCTATTCGCTTTGCGAATCCCCTCTCGCCATCAAGGACATGATCGGGATCGCGACGCGGGCGCGAATGCCGGCCCTGGCGTGTACCGATACCAACGCGCTGTTCGGGGCATTCGAATTTTCCACTGCCGCGGCCAAGGCCGGAATTCAACCGATACTCGGCACCGTGCTCGACGTCGAGCTGCCGGATCCCGTCGATGCCTCGCGATGTGTGGCCGATGCGCTTTTGCTGTTGTGCCAGGACGAGCGCGGCTGGAAAAATCTGTGCCGGATCGTAAGCGCGGCGCATTTGGAAAGCGGCGGTGCCGAGCCCCGGGTGCCAAGGCGTGTCTTCGATCAGCCTGGGATCACCGATGGGCTGTTGTGCTTGAGCGGTGGAGCCAGTGCGGCCATCGTCCGCAAAATCGTCGGCAGTGGATCCGACGCCGGCGCGCAGTGGGTCAAAAACCACCTGAAGACATTGTCTTCGCTGTTTCCGGGCCGCCTCTACATCGAGTTGCAGCGGTGCGGGGAGCCGTGGGAGGCCGAAGTCGAGCTACCTTTGATCGACTGCGCCTACGACGTCGGGCTTCCCCTTGTCGCAACCAATGACGTTTTCTGCGGTCGTCCCGACCAAGCGCGGGCGCATCGCACATTGTTGTGCATTCAAGAAGGTAAGACGGTTTTCGATACGACGGCCCCGTCACCGACCGCCGAACATTGGCTTAAGCCCATGCAAGACATGGCGGCGCGCTTTGCCGATTTGCCGGAAGCGGTACAAAACACCGTCGAAGTCGCGAAACGTTGCGCGTTCATGCTCGAGAGGCGCAAGCCGAGCTTGCCACGCTTTCCATTGCCGGAAGGGACCTCCGCTGAACAAGAACTGCGCAGCAAAGTGAACGCGGGACTATCGCGTCGGTTTGAAACCACGGTCGTGCCCCGATTGGGGCGGGAGGAGGCCGAGCGGCTGCGAAGCCAATACTGGGACCGGATGGAGTACGAGCTGGGCGTCATCAATCAGATGGATTTCGCCGGGTATTTCCTGATCGTCGCGGATTTCATGGGCTGGACGGAGAGACAAGACATCCCGGTCGGGGTGCGCGGCTCGGGGGCGACATCGATCGTCGCCTGGTCTCTCGAGATCACGCATCTTGACCCCATAAGGTTTGGTCTTGTCTTCGAGCGGTTCTTGAATCCGGAACGAATTTCGCTGCCGGACTTCGACATCGACTTTTGTCAGGAACGGCGGCCGGAAGTCATTCGCTATGTCGCATCGAAGTACGGTACGGACAACGTTGCGCAGATCATTACCTTCGGCAAGCTTCAGGCGCGGGCGGCGCTGCGCGATGTCGGGCGCGTGGTCGGAGCGCCCTATGGTCTCATCGACCGCATGTGCGGGCTGGTCAATCCGCAGGGCAATCTCCATGACAGCCTTGCTGCCGAACCGCAGCTGCAAGCCCTGTTGGATCGCGATCCGCAGGCAAAAGAGGTCTTCGACTGGGCCGAGGAGGTCGAGGGCGCTTACCGGCACGCGTCCACTCACGCGGCGGGGGTTGTCATTGCAGATCGGCCCTTAACGGAGTTCACCGCTCTGTATAAGGACCCTTCCTCTGACATGCCGGTTACCCAGTTCCACTACAAGGACGTCGAGGAAGTGGGCCTCGCCAAATTCGATTTTCTGGGTCTGCGGACCCTTACCATCATCGCCCGCTGTCAGAATCTGATCGAGCAACTTGGCGGCGGCAAAGTGCGAGCGCGCGATGCGGGTTTTGAACACGACGACGTCTTTGCGGCGTTGGGACAAGGCGATTCGTTGGGCGTGTTTCAGCTGGAGAGTTCGGGCATGCGCGACCTCTTGCGCAGGCTGAAACCGCAGAGAATAGAACACCTGATTGCGTTGATCTCGCTCTATCGCCCCGGTCCCATGGACTCGATTCCGCAATACATCGCCAGGGCGAGAGGGGAGGAAAAAGTCGTATACGATCATCCGCTGCTGGCTGACGTCCTCCAGGAGACTTACGGAATTATCACCTACCAGGAAGACGTCATGCGTATCGGCCGCGAGATGGCCGGCTATACGATGGGGGAAGCAGATTCGTTGCGCCGCGCGATGGGTAAGAAGATCAAGGCGGAGATGGACCAGCATCGGCAGCGCTTCATCGACGGCGCCGCGAAAAGAGATGTGCCGAAGAGCGTCGCCGACGCCGTGTTCGACCAATGCGCCAAGTTTGCCGGTTATGGATTCAACAAGGGGCACGCGGCGGCCTATGCCCAGGTCAGTTTCGAGACCGCGTATCTCAAGTGTAAATATCCCGCCGCATTTCTTGCGGCCTGTATGTCGGTAGACATCAGCAGCACCGATCGCCTGGCGTCCTATTGGTCCGAGTTGCGCGAGAAGGGCATCAAGCTTTTGCCCCCAGACGCGAATGGCTCGCAGGGAGATTTTTCTCTCGTCACCGAAGCCGGTACGATCGCGATTCGATACGGACTCGGCGCGCTCAAGGGCGTTGGAATGGCGGCGGCGCAAGCGATCGTTTCGGCGCGGGCAACGGGAGAGTTTCGCGATCTGGAGGATTTCTTTTCGCGGGTTCCGGCGACCGCGTTTTCCCGATCCGTCGCCGAGCGGCTCGTCGATGCCGGCGTTTTCGATTCCTTGGAACGAAATCGCGCGAAGATACGCGCCAATCTCGACCGGCTGCTGGGATTGCGTTCCCGCATGGACGATGTACAGCAGGGATTATTCGGCGGCGACAGAGGTTTCATGAAGCTGACCGAAGCGCCGCCGGCGCCCCGCGCCGAGAATGTCGAGCGGGCCGCCAAGGTGTTCGGCTTCTATCTGGACGGTCACCCGCTGGACTGGTTGAAGAGCGTTGGGCGCGAATTGGGATTGACGCCGCTCTCCGAGCTTACGACGGCGTCGGGAAACTCCGGCCGCCATCGCTATCGGTGCGCCGCCCGGGTCGACGCGATCCGCAAACGTCAGAGCCAAACAGGACGGCCTTATGCGTTCGTCACCATCTCCGATGCGGCAGGGACCGCGGACGTTCTGGTATTTTCGGAAGTGCTGACGCTCGCAGCGCCTGTCCTGCTGGTCGGAGAAATCGTCGTCCTTGACGTTGCGCTGAGCACGGAGGCGGATTCCTCGCGGCTTACGCTGGTCAAGGCCGAACCCATCGCGTCGTTGCTTTCACAGCCGACGACGACGTTGCAGATCACGTTGAAGAAAGAGGCGGGGCCGAAGTCGATTCCGGAACTGGATGCGCTTTTGCCCAGCAGTCCAAGCGGTTCCAAAGCCGTCGCCGTCATCAAATTGCATCAAGGGCTCGAAGTCGAGGTCGACCTGCATCGTCGCGTTTTGGTCACGCCGGCTTTGTTGTCATCGCTCGAGCAGGCGGATTCAATTCTCGGCGTTCGGTTCGCCGCTTAGCACGGCTTGACGGCGATGATGGGGCCACTACCGGCTCCCGCGCGCGCTTCGTTCATGACCTAGCGCGCGGTTTGCCACTCCAGCAGGGCAAGCAGGCCCTTCAACAAGTCCAGCGGCCGTGGCGGGCAGCCGCGAATGTGAAGATCGACCGGCACGACGCTGCTCACGCCGCCGACGACCGCGTAGCTTGCGGCGAATATCCCGCCGTCCAGCGCGCAGTCGCCGACCGCGACGACCCATTTCGGATCCGGCGTGGCATTGTAGGTGCGCTGCAAGGCTTCGCGCATGTTCTTGGTCACGGGACCCGTCACCATGAGCACGTCGGCGTGGCGCGGCGACGCGACAAAGCGCAGGCCGAAACGTTCGAGGTCGTAAAAGGCGTTATTGAGCGCATGGATTTCCAGCTCGCAGCCGTTGCAGGAGCCGGCATCGACCTGCCGGATCGATAGACTGCGGCCCAGGCGCCTGCGCGCGGCGCCATCGACCTGCGCCGCCAGTTCGGCGAGCGCCGTGTCGTCCGCAGACGGCGGCGGCTCGGTCAGAGGACTGCGCGTCAAACCTTCGAACAATGTTCTGCGCATGTCGTCGCCTCAGAGGTCGTGTCCCGAATACGAACAGTTGAAAGATTTGTTGCACAGCGGAAAGTCGGCGACGATGTTGTTCTCGATCGCGGCTTCCAGGAGCGGCCATTGAAACCACGACGGGTCGCGCAGGTGACAGCGCACGACGCGCAAGCCGTCGAGCCGCAGCCAGACGAGCACGTCGCCGCGGAAACCTTCGGCGAGCCCGAGCCCCTCCGAAATCCCGGCCGACACCGTGACCGGGACCGCGATGGCGCCATCCGGCAGGCGCGCCAATATCTGGTCGATCAAGGCGAGACTCTGTTCGGCCTCGCGGATGCGCACCCAGACGCGCGCATTGACATCGCCTGCGGTCACTACCGGCACCTCGAATTCAAGTCGATCATAGGGTGCATAGGCGTGCGCCTTGCGCGCATCAAAGGCCCGGCCGCTGGCGCGGCCGACATAACCGCCGGCGCCGAACTGGCGCGCCAATGCGGCGGACACCACCCCGGTCTTGACGGTGCGATCCTGCAGTGAAGCGGTGTTGTCGTAGAGCTCTGTGAGCCGGGGCAGGCGCCGCCTGATTTCCGCAAGCGTGTCTTTCACGTGGATGCCGCCATCGGCAGCGATGTCGCAGGCGACACCGCCCGGGATGATCCGGTCCATCATCAGCCGATGGCCGAAGCAGGCGTCGGCGGCGCGCAAGATGCGTTCGCGCAGGATGCTGCAATGGGCATGCATGAGCGAGAACGAGGCGTCGTTGCAGATCGCGCCAATATCGCCGAAGTGATTGGCCAGTCGTTCGAGCTCGGCCATCAGCGCCCGCAGATAATGCGCGCGGGGCGGCATGGCGATGTTCAGCGCCGCTTCCACGGCATGGGCGAAGGCGAGCGCGTAAGCAACAGTGCTGTCGCCCGAGGTGCGGCCCGCCAGTTGCGCCGCCTTCTCGATGGTCGCGCCCGCCATCAGCGACTCGATGCCCTTATGGACGTAGCCCAGGCGCTGTTCGAGCCGTACGACCGTCTCGCCGTTGGCGGTGAAACGGAAGTGTCCCGGCTCGATGATGCCGGCGTGAACCGGGCCGACGGGAATGCGGTGCAGGCCTTCGCCTTGCACCGGCAGGAACGCGTAGGCCGATTGTTCGCCCGGCTGTTGCGGGTGCGCGCTCAGCGGATGTTGCACATCCCAAAAACCGAGATCGAGCCACGGCCGCGTATCCGCCGCGCCGACCGGCTCGAGGCCATAGAGGCTTTTGATGGCACGCTCGAGCCGGATGGCGGGCGGATGCAGCGCGCCCACCGACGGAAATCTTCCATCGGGGCATTCGACGGTGACGACATTGATGTCGTGCCCGGCCTCGTTCATCACCGCCATATGCACGGCGCCGGTGTCGCCCCACAGGCCGAGCAACGTGGCATGGCCGGCCGCAAGCTCGCCCGCTACCGTGCGCCAAGCTTCCGGCGTGACGACTGCGCGCGGCCATGGCCGGTGGCCGTCGATGCGGCGCGCCTGGGCGATGATGTCGGCGAGTGCGGCCATGGGCGCTATCCGAGCAGTTTTGCGACGCTCTCGAACCAGGCGACCAGCGCCGGCGGCATATAGACGCCGGCCATGAGCACCAGGGCGAGATGCGAGAACAGCGGCAGATACGATGCATTGGATTTGGCGACGGGGCCGCGCGGCTCGCCGAAGGCAATGGTGTTGAGGCGGAGGAACAATCCGCCGATGCCGACCAGCAGGCCGAAGACCAGGATCAGTGCCAGCGCCGGCGAGCGCGCGAAGGTCGAGCTCACGACGAGGAATTCGCTCATGAAGATGCCGAGCGGCGGCATCCCGGCGATGGCGATGACGCCGACGATCAATCCCCAGCCAAGCACTGGATTGGTTTCGGTCAGCCCACCCATGTCGGCGATGCGTTGCGTGCCCTTGATCTGGGCGACGTGACCGACGGCAAAGAAAATCGCCGATTTTGTCAGCGAATGCATGGTCATGTGCAGCAAACCGGCGAAATTGGCGATCGGGCCGCCCATGCCGAACGCGAAGGTGATGATGCCCATATGCTCGATCGACGAGTAGGCAAACATGCGCTTGATGTCGCGGCGCCGGTACAGCATGAAAGCCGCGAAGACGAGCGAAACGAGCCCGAGCGTCACCATGAGCGGCCCGGGCGCCAGCGCCGCCGGATTGACCGCCAGCAGCATCTTGAAACGCAACAGCGCGTAGAGCGCGACGTTGAGCAGCAATCCCGACAGCACTGCCGAGTTCGGCGTCGGGCCCTCGGCATGGGCGTCGGGCAGCCAGGCGTGCAACGGCGCCAGCCCGATCTTGGTGCCATAGCCGAGCAGCAGGAAAACGAAGGCGACATTGAGCAGTGCCGGGTCGAAGGCGCCGGCCCGCTTGATCAGCGTCGTCCACACCATGGCGTCGAGGCCTTCGCCGACCGCCGGCTGCGCCGCCATGTAGATCAAAATGGTGCCGAACAGCGCCAGCGCGATGCCGACGCTGCCGAGGATGAAATATTTCCAGGCCGCTTCGAGCGCTTCATGGGTGCGGTAGATGCCCACCATCATCACGGTGGTCAGCGTCGCCAACTCGATGGCGACCCACATCACGCCGATATTGTTGGCGACGAGCGCAAGGTTCATCGCGAACATCAGCACCTGGTACATGGCGTGATAGAAGCGCACGAAGCTCGGCGTGAGCTTGCCGTTCTCGAGCTCGTGACCGATGTAGCTGGCGCTGAATACGCTGGTGGTGAAGCCGACGAACGTCGTCAGCACGATGAACGTGCTGTTGAGATCGTCGACCAGGAGATACGGTCCCGGCTGCGGCCGCGCGGCGAACAGCGATACAGCCGAGACGAAGGTGGCGAGCGTCGCCAGCACGTTGAGGCGCGCCGTGATCCGGTATCCCGGCAACAGCGCCAGCAGCGCCGCCGCGAATACGGGGATCAGCAGCACGGCGGCAAGCGCATCGAACCTCATCGCCGCTCTCCGCGGAAGCGGTCGAGCGCCTGCAAATCGACCGTGTCGAAGCGCTCGCGGATGCGGAACAGAAAAATGCCGATGACGATGAAAGCGATGAGGATCGAGAACGCGACGCTGATCTCCACAACGAGCGGCATGCCCTTGGCGCCGGTTGCGGCGAGGACGAGACCGTTTTCGAGCGACATGAAGCCGACGACTTGGCTCACCGCGTTGCGCCGCGTCACCATCATCAGCAAGCCGAGCAACACCACGGCCAGCGCAAAGGCCAAATCCTCGCGCGCCAGCGGATCGGCGTCCTGGGTGACGCGCAGCATGACCACCATCGACAGCGCCACCAGACCGATGCCGGCGAGCATCACCGGGCCGACGCCGACGACCTGCTCGATCTCGCGATGAATGCCCAGCCGCACGATGATCCGATGCAACACGACCGGGATGACGATCGCCTTGAATACCAGCGCAAGCACAGCGGTGACGTAGAGGTGCGGGGCGTCCTGGATGAAGGCCTGCCAGGCCACCGACAGCGCCAGCACCAGCGCGTGGAGTGCGAATATGTTGAGCAGCGCGTAGAGCCGATCCTGGTAGAGCTGCAGGAAACTGATCAGCACCAGCAAGCCGGCCAGCAGATGGGCGATGTCGAAATCGAGCCCGCGCATCAAAAGCTCCCCGATACGAATCGCAGCAGCGTCGCCAGCAGGCCGAGCATCAGCGCCGCACCGAGGAATTCAGGCACGCGGAAAACGCGCATCTTGGCGATCGACGTCTCGAACAGCGCCAGCAGGAATCCGCCGGCGGCGAGCTTGCCGATATAGGCTGCGATGCCGATGGCGATTTGCTCAGCTCCGGCGCCGGCCGGCTGCAGGCCCCAGGGCACGAACAGGCAGCCGATCAGCGAGACGTAGACAAGGAGCTTGAGCGACGCCGACAGCTCGATCAACGCCAGGTGCCGGCCGGAATATTCCAGCACCATGGCCTCGTGCACCATGGTCAGTTCCAGGTGCGTCGCCGGATTGTCGACCGGGATGCGTCCGTTCTCGGCGATCGCCACCATGATGAGCGCAAACAGCCCAAGCGCCAGCGACACGCGCAACCCCACCGCCGGCGAGCTCATGAATTCCGCGATGGTGGAGAGCTGGGTCGAGCCGGAAATCAGCGCCAAGGTGAAGACGATCATGATCATGGCCGGCTCGGCCAGCGAGGCGATCATGACTTCGCGGCTCGAGCCGATGCCGCCAAAACTCGTGCCGACGTCGAGACCGGCGAGCGCCTGGAAAAAGCGCGCATTGCCTAAAAGCGCGATGATGACGATGAGGTCGGCCGCCCATGAGAACAACAGTCCGGTGCGGAATGTCGGCACCAGCGATGCCGCGACCCAGGTGGCGGCAAAGATCAGATAAGGAATGACGCGGAACAGCCACGACGCATTGTCGGCCAGCACGACCTCCTTGCGCATGAGGCGCGCAAGATCGAGGTAGGGCTGCAGGAGCGGCGGCCCCTGGCGCCGCAGGAAACGCGCTTTCACCTTGCGCACGAAGCCGGTGAGAAGCGGCGCCAGCAGCAGCACCAGGAGCATCTGTCCGCCCTGGCCGGCGATATCGGGAATCAGGGCCATATGGCGAGCACCAGCAAAAGGATGACGAGGGCGGCGAAGACGAGGCTCAGAAACTGGCGGATGGTCAGGAACTGCAGATAGTTGAGGCGGTCCGCGGCAATGCCGACGGCGCCGGCGATCGGCGCGTAAAGCGCGTCCCAGATCAGGTCGCGCAGATCGACGACGAGGCGCGCCGGCCGCATGTCGCCAGGCGGCGGCATCTCGACATGCTCGCGCGCGCGAAAAACGACCGTGCCGAACACGCGGCGGATCGGCTGGGCAAAGCTCGACGCGGTGTATTGCGTAGCGGGGCTCGGGTCCGGATAGCCGCAGTCCCACGCCGGCGCGCGGCGCAGCCGATCCGAGGCGAGGCGGTGGATGGCGACAGCCGCAAGCGTGCCGGATACGACCATGAACAAGAAGACCAGCAGGCCATCATAGGAGCTGCGGCTCGAGGCGATCGGCACGATCGACAGCCATTGCTCGCCGGCCTGCACCGGCATGCGTCCGCCGACGAGAGCGTCGGTAAGCGGCCCCAGGGCATCGATGAACACGCCGGGCAGGACGCCGGCGACCAGGCACAGCGCAGCGAGAAAATACATCGCACCGAGCGACCACTGGTCGGTCTCGCTCGCGCGCTCGGCGGCGGGCGTGCGCGGACGGCCGAGGAACGTAATGCCGAACGCCTTGACGAAGCAGGCCGCGGCGAGCGCCGCGGACAGCGCCAGCAACGCACCGACCGCCGGCACCAAAAACTTGAGGCCCCATGACGGCAGTTGCGGGCTGAGCAAGATCGCCTGGAACGTCAGCCATTCGGAGACGAAGCCATTGAGCGGCGGCAGCGCCGAGATGGCGACGCAGCCGACCAGGAACACGAATGCCGTTTGCGGCATGCGGTGGATGAGGCCGCCGAGATGCTCCATGTCGCGCTCGCCGGTTGCGGTGAGGACGGCGCCGGAGCCGAAGAACAGCAGGCTCTTGAAGACGGAATGATTGAACACATGCAAGAGGCCAGCGGTCAGCGCCAGCGCCGCCGCAAACGTCATGCCGTGCGCCTTGAACGCCAGCGCCAGCCCCAGCCCGATGAAGATGATGCCGATATTTTCCACGGTGTGATAGGCGAGTAGCCTTTTGAGGTCGTGCTGCATCAGCGCATAGAGCACGCCCATCACGGCGGTGATGCCGCCGAGTGCGAGCACGACCATGCTCCACCACCAGGCCGGCTCGCCCATGAGGTCGAACGCGATGCGGACAAAGCCGTAGACCGCGACCTTGGTCATCACGCCGCTCATCAATGCGGAGACATGGCTCGGCGCCGCCGGATGGGCGAGCGGTAGCCACACATGAAGCGGCACTAGGCCGGCTTTGGAACCGGCGCCGATCAAAGCAAGGATCAGCGCCAGCGCCGCCAGCCCCGCCGTCGGATGCGTGGCGCGGATCTGGGCGAAGGTGTAGAGGCCGTCGGGGCCCGACAGCACACCGAACGCCAGCAATAAAGCCAGCGTGCCGAAGCTCGCCATGACCAGATAGACGTAGCCGGCATAGACATTGTCGCGCACGCGGTGGTGCGCCATGACCAGCGCCCAGGACGAAAGCGACATGAATTCCCAGGAAAAGAGAAATGTGAAAGCGTCGTCCGCCATCACGACAAGCATCATGCCGGCGAGGAATGCCGGATAGAACGGCAGAACGCGCAAAGGCGCGTCCTCATGGCGGCCATAGCCGATCGCGAACACGCTTGCGGTGACGGCGCCGAGATCGACGACAGCAAGAAAGAACGCGGACAGCGCATCGATGCGGAAATGCGATCCGATCCATGGAATGCCGAGCGGCAGGACTATGCTCTCGGCGGGTGCGGCTCCGAGCAAGAACTTCAAAGCGGCAAACAACGAGAACAGCGCGGCTGTTGCGCAAAGGCCGTAGATCAACGCGTTCGCCACCGCGGCGCGCCCGATCAACACGGCGACAATTGCGGTCGCGAGAAGCGCAGCGGCACAGGACAATGCAAGGAGCAGCGTCACGGCGGCGGCCTCTTGAACCGCACGCCGCGGCCGCCACCGGCGCTTGTAGCGTTATCGGCGATGAGTTCGACGCCGCCTGAGTCAAGCGCCGCCACCAGCTTCATCAGTGAATCGACATTGCCGCGGATCACCCCGTCGCTGGCCTCCATGCGCTGGATGGTCGGCAGCGACAGATCGGACAATTCGGCGAGCTTGCGCTGGTCGATGCCAAGCAGCGCCCGCGCGGCCCGCAGTTGTGCGGCGGTTATCATGCGTGAAACATCAATTATGATGTTATTAGCTTCGATATCGATCTTTATAATGCGAAAAATATGATTTCAAGCTGTTCGAAATAGTTCCGCGTTTCCAACGACATCGGTGCCGCTCGGAGACAAGGTGGCGCCGTCTTAACAGCGACTCAGGGCGATGATCGAAGCCGGCGGTTATTTGGTGATGATGGGTCGCGCCGATGCGGGTGGCGTAGGCGCGGGTGGCGAGATCGAAAGCGTAACCCACGCATTCCAGCCGGTAGGCCGATCCGACCCGGCAAATTCTCCGTAGGCCTTCAGATTGAGATAGCCCTGCATGCCGCCCATCGGAAAAATGTATCCGACCTGCGGGCCGACGCCCAAAACCTGAGACTGGAAGCAGCCGACGCGATCGCCGGAGCCGCTGTCACAGCCGATATCCTTGTAGGCGTAGCCGACCAAGCCAACCAGGAACTGCTTGGACAAGAATTGCGACGCGCCCCAATCGAAGTGCATGTCGACGCCGTTCTGATACTGCGTCGCCGGATTGATGAAATTGGCGGTGAAGCCAAGCACGCCGGACAACTCATGCCCGGTCTGCGGATTGTAATAGGTGTAGCCGGCGCCGGCGTCGAACGCGCCGTGGCCGATGCCCAAATTCGCCAGCCGGGAGGAGTTGTAGGCACCGACCGGCACATCGCCCGTAGCGTAGACCATGTAGTTGTCGACGCCGGCGTTCCAACGCAGCGCGGCCATCGGGATAAGGTCCGTGAAACCCGTTACTGAGCTGTTGATGCTGTCGAACCGCGGACCGAATGGGACCGTGTTGCCAAGCGGTCCCGTCACCGTGCCCGATACCGTCCCGTTCAATGACGCATTCGAGACGCCATAGCCTCCGACCAAGCTGACCGATGCCTGGCCGCCGAGAACCGGCGTTGCGAACACATAAGTCGGGACGACCAAGCCAAGATCCGCGGTGGCGTGCAAGCTGGCGTTTATCTGCGCCTGAATGTTCGCGGGGAGATTTCTGATCGCGAACTCTCGTGCCAGGGCTACGTTACCGCCGGCGGATACGTTGGTGTAATAATTAATGATCGCCAGCGACCATCCCGGTTGCTGCGGGGCGGCCGCGAGGCTGCCAAAGAAACCGGGGATCCAGAAGCTCACGCCGCCTTCATCGGCGAGCGCATGCTTCGGGACCGAGGCAACAGCCGCAAGGCTGATTGCGCCCCAGACCAAACCCGACTTGATGGCGCGCTTGAGAGCTGCAGGTTGCTCAAGACGTGAATTTGAAGTCGCCACGGTTGGCTTCATTGTCGCCCCCGTTATGGCCGCTCGGCGGATGCAACATCCCTGGCAACGTCCCGAGCGCCTGACTGCGATTATTTTACACCGCGAACATCCTGGCCATATGGAAATGCGGCCATCGCCACGAAGGCCGATCTTCGTTGCCAAAAAGTCGCAATATTGAAATTGCCAGTGGCAAGAATAGGTTGCCTTTGGTCACCAAGACCCGGTGGTGGTGAAGCCGGTGCAATCATCGATTCGATTCGGTGCATCGCGGTCGATGTACGGTAGTTCGCGACCTTTCGCAGGTGGTTTGACGATGTCTCTCGCCCATATTGCGGGCCACTACGGTTGCCGGAAATTCAACAATAATTGGGCTGTTAGGCTTTATGACAGAGCCATGCTGCCAGGCTGCATGGCATCGGGTAAGCTGCGGCAGCTCGTTCGACGATCGACAATCGCGCGAGGAAAGGAAACAGGCAGCCATGTCAAACAAGTCAGCCATTATCCTTGCTTGCAGCCTGTCGTTATTGGCATCCAACGTCCGGGCCTTCCCGGTTTCGACCCCGCCCGAGCATGCCGCGATGGCCACCACGACGCTTGTGCTCGGCTTTTGCGGGCTCAATTTCCACCGCGGCCCCGACGGTTACTGCGTGCGTAACGACGCATTCTACATCTATCCGCCGGCGCCCCCGCCGCTCCAGGTGGTCGCGCCGCTCGGGTGCCCATATGGCTTCGACCTCGGTCCCGACGGCCGTTGCTTTGCGCCGCTGGCATGCCCAAACGGCTACTACCTGGGCCCATACGGCCAATGCTTTCCATACTGGCGGCCGTGACCGCGTCCGGCAGCGGCCGCCATGTATCGGTAGGCCGTGTGTCGGTAGGCTGTGGGTCGGTAGGGTGAAATTCCGGCGCCCAATGGCGCCAGGCGGTGGGCAGCCCCATACCATCACGCGGACGTGATCCGGCTTCGCCGGATTTGACGCTGATCGATCCTTAGACCACAATGCTGGCTGGCGCGGGATTAGACAAACAACACCTCTGCCTGCTGAGTACCGGCGCCGCGGGCGAACGAAAGAGATCAATGCCATGAACGTCAACAGTTTTGGACTCGACTTGGCTGAAGAACAGCTCCTCAACGACGAACTCTCCGACGAGGCGTTGGAGAGGGCTGGCGGTTTGGATAATCGGGCTGGGCTGACACTTGCAATGTGTTCCGGCTTGTCGAGCTGCCCGTCTGCGCCAGCTTGATAGAACGGCTCTGGCCGTTTGAATTTGGTCAGACTGCCGAACTCTTCGACATTCCGTCGGAGAGTTTGGCGATCCCGCGACAGTGACGAAGTCTGCCTAAGGATTCCGGCGGCGGCTTTGATCCTTTTGACGTCTGTCGGATCGGCGGCTGGCTCGGGCTAAACCCCAGCGTCAGCCGCCGCATTGTTGTGGCACTCTGATCGAGAATCTGGAGTGAAATCGCTTCGGATCGGAGCGGTTTTCGCTCCAGTATTTTTTCGCTCCATCAATTTTAATGGAGCGTGATCCTCGCCTTCCTTCGCCCGTCGAAACGGGCTTCGCGGCGCTGCCGCTTTGATGGCTTCACACAAAGCAGGCGATTTCCGCAAAAGTATTCGCCACCGGATAGCCCGTCACTTCGACGCCGGCGGCATCGAGCCAGGCATGGGCGTCGATCGGCTTGTCCTGTCCGCTCCTGCCCTGTCCGATTCTGGCGCCGAAATGCAGCACGCTGTCGACGCCGCGCCGCTTGAGCATGATGCGCGCGGCCATGGCCTGAGGCAGGCATACCGCGTTGAATGGAACGTGGCGCGCCGCCCGCGTCACCGCCCAGCCGACCTCCTCGGCAACGCGAGTCTGATCCTGCTTATTGTCGGATCCCGCCCGCAGCGCGCGCGCGTCGGCCGGCGCGACCAGCGTTCCGAGGCGGCGCGCCAGGTGCGGAAACGAAACAAAAATCAAGCTCAGGCGCGCCACCAGGAGCCACGCCACCGCTTCGACCAGCACGGCGCGGCGGTGCGGGCCGACCTGGGCGAATCTGACGAGCCGGCGGCGCAGCGAACGCAGCGCCGTGTTGCGCCGTTTCGCCGGGGAATGCGCCGGTCCGCTCACGCCGCTTGCTCCATGAGCCCGATACTGCGCCAGTGCCGCTCCAGATCGGCGACGACGTCCGGCATGGTGGCGAAGTCGAGTGCTCGGGTCAGATAAAAGATTCCGGCCTTGTTGGCGATCGTCGTCGCCGCATGAAAATAGTCCACCCGGTGGTCCATGCGGTTGACCAGTCGCGGCCGATAGGCCATCCGCCGCAACATCGCCGCGGCGTCGACGGCATTGGTCGGCGCGACACCCGCCGCCAGCGCCGGCCGCGCTTCGCGCAGCGCGTAAAGCATGCCAAGCGGCAGCGCTTCGGCGTGAGTCTCGCCGGGATCGACGTAGAATTTCTCCAGACGGCTGCGCACGCGCGCGCCGCTCTTGCCCTTGAGATCGAGTTTTTCGATGGCCTGCGCCCAAAGTTTGAGCTGCCGGCCGTCGGGATGCACCATCGGCGTGCCGTCTTCCGCCACCGTGACCGCGCAAAAGTCATCGGTGATGAACGGATAGCCGCGCTGCGCCAAGGCCGCGGCCAGCGTCGATTTGCCGGCGCCCGACGGCCCGCAGAACAGGATGGCCTTGCCGTTGACGCGCACCGCGCTGGCGTGCAGCACGATCCGCCGGCGCTGGTGCAGCAAAATTCCATAAGCCGTGCCGAGCAGATAAAGCGGAATATCGCCGGCGTCGGCGCCCGGCTCGGCTTCGAACGTGATCTCGCGTCCGTCGCGGAGCAGGAAACGCGCCACTTTGGGAACGCGCAGCAGAATCTCTTTGCCGGCCATCTGCCAGGTCGGCCCCAGTTTTTCGGCACCATCGAGCGTCGCCGGGACCGCGCCGCGCCGGATCGCGACGTCCGGGCGGCGTCGACCGGCCGCCGCCGCGCTCAGTCCGGGCAGCACGATCTCGCTGCTCACCGACAGCCCTGAAATGCGGTAAAAGTGCACGATTTCTGCTCGGTCTGGATACGGCTCGCGGAACCACAGCGCGGCTCCGGGCGCGGCCCGCATCATACGAAAAAATCCATCGAATTCAAAGTTGCTCGCTTTAATCGCTCCGGGCCATTACCTTATGTTGCGCGCACCATCCGTTCGGGAACTATGATCGGCCTCCTGTTGGCAACCCGCCCATGATAATTTCCCCACCACGCGAAGCTTTCACCGTTCTCGATCGCGGACCTGCCGCACGGCCGGATGCGATCCCGTGCGCGAGCTTTCAAAGTTATCGCTGTCGTCCCGACCATCTCAAGCAACTTTTCAGCATCCGGAAGACCGGGTTCCGCGCAGTCGCGGCGGAATTCATGCCTATGCTGCAACTCTTGGACCGCAGTTGCGCAGGCGATTTCGCAGATATTGTCGACCTGAAAACGCGAGCTTGCGGCCGCGAGAGTGCCGCGCCGAGCGCGGGCACGATTAACGCGATGCGCGACCTATTCCTGGAAATCCCAAACCGGCGACTGCAAAGTCTCTATTGCGCCTATTTCACGGAATCGCCGCTCGATCCAAGCAAGCGGCATGATGAAAAAATCGCCGCCCTCGATGATGTCGAGGATCGCGCACGGAATATCGTCGCGGGTTACGATTGGCGCTGGCTGGCAGATTGGCTGCGATTGGACCTCATCGACGAGACTGCGCAAAGCTGCCTGACGCGGCTGTCGAATTTTGCCTTTGCGGTGAAGCGGGTCAACCTGCGCTTCACCTACCATTGCAATATTGCCTGCCGCCATTGCTACAACAGTTCGGGGCCGCATGCGAAAGCGCAACGTATCAAGCTCGATGCGATGCGCGCCATCGTCGCACAAATGCCCGACGCGGACATTCCCGCGCTCAATCTCACCGGCGGCGAGCCGTTTCTCTACCTGAACGACGTGCTCGAGCTGGTCGCCGCGGGTCGGGCGGCGGGGCTGCGCGAGATCAGCGTCTACACCAACGGCTTTTGGGCTGAGGCGCCCGAAAAGGCAGAAGACATCCTCGGGCGGCTCGCCGCGGCCGGTTTCATGCAGGGGCCCGGCGATCATTTGCAAGTCAGCGCCGGGGTCTATCATCAGGAGTTCATCGCGCTCGATCGCATTTTCGTGCTGGCAAAGGCTTATCGCCGCATGTTTGGTCGACGTCTTCGGCTTAATTTTGAGCTGACGTCCGGCAGCCGCGGCGATGCGGACGAGGACGACGTCCGCAAGCGCGTCGTGGATGCCGGGATCGCGAAGTGCGTCTGGCTCAGCTTCCGCCGGATCGATAATATCGGACGGGGGCGAGACCTTCCGGACGCCACGCTGCAGCCGATTGATGCGCCCTGCGACGCGATCGATCAGATCGTATTCGATCCTGACGGTGCGGTGCGGCCCTGCTGTGGCTACAATAACGAGAACCTCGGCGTTGAAATTGGTGCGCTTGACCGTCATCCGCTGCGCGTTTTGATCAAGCGCATGCAGAATGATCCGGTTCTGCAATTTTTGGCGCGTAATCCCATGAGCGCAATCTTCGAACACGTTGACGTAAAAAAGAACGAGGCGGGATATTCGGGGCAGTGCAGTCTGTGTCAGCACGCCCTCGGTGGACTGGCGGACAAGGAAAACCTCCAGGCGCGGCTTTTCGGGCGGCAGGAGTTCTATCCTTTTTGGTTTACGCAGCCGCCGCTGAGCGACCTCCAATGACCGTCGAAACTCGGGTCATGCCACTGCCCGATCGGCTGCGCTTGCCTTTCACCTTCGATGCGGATCTGTTGGCCGGCGATTTGGACCGGCTGAGCACGGTCGGCTGGACCCAGCATTTTGTGCCCCAGAACTACGACGGCGACTGGAGCGTCATCCCGCTGCGTGGCCAAGCCGGCGCGACCCATCCGGTGATGATGATCTACTCCGATCCGACCTGTACGGATTTCGCGGACACGCCGATGCTTGCGGCCTGTCCGTATTTTCGCCAGGTCCTCGACACGTTCCAGGCTCCGCTCCACGCAGTGCGGCTGATGCGGCTCACGCCGGGCTCGGTCATCAAGGAGCACAACGACCTGGACCTGAGCTTCGAGGAAGGCACAGTGCGCATCCACGTGCCGGTCATGACCAACCCCGGTGTCGAATTCTTTCTCAACCGCAGCCGCGTCGTGCTCGATGCCGGAAGTGCCTGGTATCTGCGCCTTTCCGATCCCCATAGCGTCGTCAATCGGGGCAGCAGCGACCGCGTGCACCTGGTTATTGACGCCGAAGTTAACCGTTGGGTTGCGGATATTCTGAAAGTCGCAACCTCAACGAGAAACGTCATCGGCATGACATAGCGCCGTGGAAGTTTGGCGCGAAAGCTAACAACGCAGCCGGACCGTCAGCCAACGTCAACTGAAAGTCGTCGTTTGATGACCCGTTGCCAGACGTTGAATGCTCGACTAAGGTTAGTCATTCGATGTCCGATGGGAGGGTCAATATGAGCTCACCGTTTGTCGCAGAAATTCGTCCCTGGGCAATTAACTTTGCGCCGCGCGGCTGGGCCATGGCCCAGGGGCAGATACTGCCGATCTCTCAGTACACCGCCCTGTTCTCGCTCATCGGCACTTACTACGGCGGCAACGGCACCTCAAACTTCCAGCTTCCCGATCTGCGCAGCCGCGTGCCCATGAAGTACGGCCAGGACCCGGTCGGCAATCAATACGTCATCGGCGAGGAGGCCGGCGAGGAGAACGTCACGATATCGTCGCTCCAGATGCCGATCCATACCCATAACGTTTTCGGCAGCAACGCCGCTACCGGCAACTATGCTTTTCCGGCTGCCGGAACTGCGCTCGCCTCGAACGACAAAGGCAATGCTTTTTACGCTCCAGGCAACAGCGCGGCGACGGCTATCAATCCTGGCACCGTATCGATGTACATGGGCGGCAACCAGGCCCACACCAACTTGCAGCCTTATCTGGCGATCAATTGGTGCATCGCGTTGACCGGCATCTATCCGGCGCGCAACTGAGCCGGCTGCAGCACGAAATCAGGAGGGCTTCGCAATGTCATCGCCTTATATGGCTCAGATCCTTATGTTCTCCGGCAATTTTGCGCCGAAAAATTATCTCATGTGCAATGGTCAGCTCCTGCCGATCAATCAGTATCAGGCACTGTTCGCGCTGCTCGGAACCACCTACGGCGGCAACGGCACGACCAACTTTGGACTCCCCAACATGCAATCGAGCGTGCCGGTGGGCTGGGGTCAGGGGCTGGGCTTGTCTTTCTACAATCTCGGTCAGGCCGGCGGGACGCCTTCGGTCACGCTGAACCAAAGCACGGTGCCGCCGCATACCCACAACTTCATGGCTGCCACCGCCCTCTCCGCCACGAACAGCGCCACGGTCGCGAATAATATACCCGGCGCACCGCCGGCCTCGGGTGCAAATTTCTATGCGACTCCTCCGGGGAACCCGCCGCTTCAGCCCCAGGCCATGGGGGCGGGGGCGTGCTCCACCATAGGGAGCAATCAGTCCCATACCAATCTGATGCCGTCACTTTGCATTACGTTCGCGATCGCCATTAATGGCGTGTTCCCGAGCCGTAACTGAGGAGAGCCGAAATGTCACAGCCATACATTGGCGAAATCCGCGCTTTCGGCTTTAACTTCGCGCCGGTGAACTGGGCGTTCTGCAACGGCCAGCCGATGAACATCTCGGATAATCCGACGCTGTTCAACGTCATCGGCACGACTTACGGCGGCAATGGCACGACAACCTTTAACATGCCCAACCTGCAGGGTCAGGTGCCGATGCATTGGGGGAACCTCGCCGGCTTCAATACCAGCATCGGGCAGGTCCAGGGCACGACCCAGGTGACGCTGACGCAGGGGCAGACTCCCTCGCACACGCACATCCTCACTGCCCAGAAGATCCCGTCGGGCGGGGTGGTGGAAAGAACCGCAATTCCCAAATCGGTCAGTTACCTTGCCGATACCAATCCCAGCGGCGTCTGGGCCAATTCAACCCCGTCGTTCAACTCTCAGCTTGCGGCGAGCGTGCTCTCGCAAGTCGGCGGCTCGCAGCCGCACGACAACATGCAGCCGTATCTGGCGGTCAATTTCTGCATTTGCCTGTACGGGATCTATCCATCGCAGAGTTGAGACAACTCGGGTTTGCATTGACCGGGTGGCTGCAGCGATGACGGGCGGTGGCGCAAGCGCGCCGCAGAGTCTGGCGATTCCGCCCGTTCTGAGCGACAAGGGCTTCGCGTTGCGGCCGGAAACCGAAGCGGACGTGCCGTTTCTGCGCCGGCTCTACCTCTCGACCCGCTGGGAGGAGCTGGCGCCGATCACCCACTGGACCGACGCCCAGAAAATCGCATTCCTGGACAGTCAGTTCGATGCCCAGCGCAGCTATTACCTGAGCCATTATGCCAGCGCGGCGTTCGACGTCCTGGAAGCGCAAGGCGCGCCGGCGGGCCGGCTCTATCTCGATCGCCAAGCCGACACGCTGCTCATTGTCGACATCGCGCTGTTGCCGCAATGGTGCGGCCGCGGCATCGGCACCGCGCTTCTTGAAGCCATGTTCGCCGAGGCGCGGCTCTCCGGCAAAGGCGTCACCATTTCGGTCGAGAAGTTCAACCCGGCGCAGCGGCTTTACCGGCGGCTCGGCTTTCGCGAATACGCTGAGGACGACGTCTATTGGTTTATGCACTGGTCGCCGCAGGCGGAGGCGCGTGGCGGGATCAGTTGAACACGGCCTGATAGGTGGTGACGTCGCCTTGTCGGCCGATCGGCACCAGGAAGATCGTCATCGGGCCAAGTGTGCTGTGCCGCAGGGCATAGAGCCGCTGCGGCAGGACGAAGTCGCCGCTGGTGGTGAAGTACAGCGAGAACGGCTCGCGCTTGAGTTTGGCGTAGTTTCGCAATGGCTCCGCTTCCGTGAGCGTCAGCTCGATCGGCGGCGCGTCGGCTTCATCGAGAACCCAGATCTGGCCGATCTTGTCGCTGAACAGTTCGCGGGTTAGTGGCTCGCTCGTCATCGGTCTGGAGTTTCGTTCGCAAGGGAATTTCGCTGTGCCGCTCGGCAAACCTCTACATCGAGGCTCCAGGATCGTAAAGGGCGGCCATGGCGGATGCAGCCGTTTATCGCGGCCTTTGTGCGGCGGCCGCGCGGTCTGTTAAGGACGCACATGGATATGAAACATCATGCGGCCGCTCCGCCGCCTGCCAGCTCGGCACAGCTCGAGGCGTTCTGCGCGCTGGTCCTTGAGGACCCTTCGCTGCAACAGGCGCTGCGCGGGTTCGCCGGCGCCGACGAATTCATTGCCGCGGTTCTTGACGCGGCGCGCAAGCGCGGGCTCCCGCTCGCCGCGCAAGACGTACGCGCGGCGATGTACGAGCGCGCGCTCGCCATCGACAATCAGGTCGAGAGCGAAGTCAAGGCAACGCCGCTGCCACCTGACAGCTGGCTGCCGATTCGCGCCTCGTGGCAAGGGGCTGAGCTTTACGTCCATTGGGCCTATTTCGGCGAACGGCCGTTGCGCGATCCGTTCTTCGAGGGCGACGTGCGCGCTTGCCTGTACACGCCGTTCAACCGTTTGTTTCGTCATGTCACCCCGATCGAGACGCTCGCCGCATGGCTCAAGACGCGCCCGCATTTGCAGCCGAGCGGATTCATCTTTCACATGTCGCGCTGCGGCTCGACCCTGGTGTCGCAAATGCTGGCGGCGCTGCCGTCCAACATCGTCGTCTCGGAGGCAAGCCCGATCGACACCGTGGTCCAGGCGAACCGCTGGCGGCCCGATCTGAGCGAGGATCGGCAGGCCCGTTGGCTTCAGTCCATCATCGGCGCGCTTGGTCAAAAGCGCTCCGGCAACGAACAGCGTTATTTCGTCAAGCTGGACTGCTGGCACACCCTGGCATTGCCGCTGTTTCGCCGCGCCTTTCCGGCGGTGCCATGGGTTTTTCTCTATCGCGACCCCGTCGAGGTGCTGGTGTCGCAGCTGCGCATCCCGGGCACGCAGATGATACCGGGAGGCATCGGGCCCGATCTCTACGGGCTTGAGCGGTCTTACGGGCCCGGCACCGCGGAGGACTATTACGCGCAGGTTCTGGCGAAAGTCACCGAGCCGGCCGTGGCGCACTATGCCTCGGGCGGCGGCCTGCTGGTCAACTATCGGCAGCTTCCGGATGCGCTGTTTACGGCGATCCTGCCGCATTTCGGCGTCGCATGCAGCGCGGCGGATCGCGCGGCGATGACAAAAGCCGCGCGCTACGACGCCAAAGCTCCGGGTTTCGAATTCGAGCCCGACAGCGGCGCCAAGCAGCGGGTCGCGACGCCGGACGCGCGAGCCGCCGCGGAACGATGGCTGGGCGATCTCTATCGCCGGCTCGAAGTTTTGCGCGCGACGGGCTGACGATGCGGTGCCAGGGCGGTCTCTCGACGACCGCCACGTGGGCGGCTTTTTGTTGAAGGCGGTCACTGCAAAAGGAGTATATTCGTCGCCGCTCGCAAGCTGAAATGAGACCTGCTCATGGCGGAAGAAGGCGATCGCCAGCTATCCACAGTCGTCGGTGGCAAGTCCGCCGGCGAGAATCTGGAGCGCGCGATTGAATCGGGCAGGGTGATCCGGGGCAAAGGCGGCGAATTGGAGTTGGCGCAGGTCTCAAAGGGGGCAAACGAATTGGCGCTTGATCCATACATCACCCGGTACGGCGATTTCGCAGCGCCTTGCGCCTTCCTCAATCGTTTCATGTTTCAATATGTCTACGCGGAGAAGGCGGTCCCTTTCGGCTGCCGCGACTGCTACAAGGTAAAGGTCGTCTCCGACACGATGCGACAACTCATGGCAGTCAGGGAAATCTCAGAATCGGTTCCATGCACGGCCAAGAGCGGCCCTGAGATGAACTCGATGCAAAATCAGCATCTCTACGGTACGTATTTCTATAATTGGGGTCTCACCAAAGCGCGCGAGCTATACCGGATCGTCCGCGCCAAGGTGGATGCTCATCCGAAGCTTGGGCCGACGGTCAGGATGTTGATCAAGCGCGGATGCACGAACTATGAACGAGCATGTGGCCCCTCGGACAAATATACTTTCGATCCGAAACTGAAGGATATTGAGGATTTTCTGGCCGCGAAATTTGTCCGTCCACCCGCCCCACTCCTGGACAAAGCCACGCACGACCGAACGAGAATTTTGGAGATGATACAAGCGGCTTACCGCATCGGTGACGATACCTATAAAGATTTCAATGGTGGCCGAAGCCTATACCCGCCAATCGTGACATACGATCCAGAAAACCAATTGCCATAGGATCAGCCGCTGGCCTTGTCACAGCGCGACTTGATGACAAAGAAATCGGATAGCTATGCCGCCCCGTGCTTCGCTCTGACCGGCAGTAGAAGCGTGTCGTAATTACATCGTCGCATGACGTCACCGTGCTCGGCCACGATGCGTGCGGTCTCTTCCGACAGCAACGTCCGTCGCCAACCGTCAACGCTCCCTTCACGGAAGAAGGCGGCGGCTCGTAGCGGCTTCTCGATAAACCCGGTCGTCCGCTCTTGCGCCTGCAAGCGGGGAAACGCCGCCGCCTCGACCGCAGCCGCGATCCGCTTGCGGTCGGACGGCAAGCCGAGGAAGGCGGCAACGCCTGCGAAGGCGGCATGCGGATCGATGTGCATATCCTCATAGCGCACAAGGTGCACCGGAAACGGCGCGCCCAGCCAAGATTCGACATGGTCACGCCAGCGGCCGGGGCGCTGGAAGAGCTGCGGCGACAATCGTGGGCCAGATGACGAAAAACCAGCCGCCGCATCCGCCATGCGCGTAATCGCCTTGTCGATTGGCTCTGCAAGATGATTGGCGAGCGAGACCGCGACGGCGCGAGGATCGCGCACGACGCAGACTGCGCCGAACGTCGCTGCAGTAGGAAACAGTGGTTCGCCGGCGGGCGTTCGGCGATAGGCATCGTGCGTCTTGCAATAGAGCGGCTGCGCCGCGTCCGCCGCCCAGATCTCATAGGCGCGCGGCCGAAGATTTGTCTCCTGTTCGATGGTGAGGTCGGCGCTGCCGATGCCCAGCGCCTTGTCGAAGTTGGCGCGACTGTTGGCAATCATGCTCACATAAGGCATGGCGTTGATATCGGCGGGCCGCCCGGACAGCAAACTGGCGAGCGCGACGCGCAGCCAAGTGTTGCCCGATTTCGGATAGGAGGCCAACCACCAGATACCGGTCACCGTTTCAGCCCTCCAGCGCCGCGGTCAATTTCGCCGCGGCCTCGCGAAGAGGGGCCAGGCCTTCGGGCATCCTGAGGCGCCAGACGCCGACCCCGGCCGACGACATCTGCATGATAGTCGTAAAAATCGGCCGCACGCGTCCGAGCGCCTCGGCCGGCCGCGGCGAGTGAACGCAGTTGTACAGCACGTCCGCGGTCTGCGAGCCGCGTAGCCGCTCGAGCGTAGCCGGTGGCAGCGTATTGCGAATAACCTGCACGACAGCGGCAAGGCGGTATTGCTGCGCTGGAATGCGATTGTCGCAATCGAGAAAATACCTTTCTTTGTGCGGCAAGGTGCGCTGCAGTCCATCGGTTGCGACATCAAGTTCGGCGAGAGCATCGCGCCACAATTGCAGGCGCGTGCAACCCGCCGGCACCAACACCTCTTGACTGCTGCGCACGTCGACAACGCCGATGTCGTCGGCGATCACGTGATAGCCTTGCGCGGCCAAAACCGCCGCCAGCGTCGACTTGCCGACCGCCGCCGGACCGCACAGCGCGACAGCGCGGCCGTTGATGACGATGACGCTGGCATGCAACGGCAACGCCCCCCGCTGATGCCACAGCACGGCCAGGATCGGCCCGGTGAGAATGGCGCTCAAATTCTCTGCCGCGCCGGCGTCCGGCTGGACCGTGATCGCGTTGCCGTCGCGGACCAGAACGCGGCCGGTGCCCGGCAGCACAAGCAGATATTCGCCGGCGCCGCTGGTCTGGAAGATCGGCGCGATGTGATCGGGCCGGCCGAGCCGCGCGGGAACCTCGCCCAGCCGACAATTGACGTCAGCAGGGCCATTGGGCGGACCATCCCATTCCGGCAGGGCCGGTAAATCGAAATCCGAATTGAGCTTGAGTCCACAGAGGCGGTAAGTTCGAGGCCTGCCGGGCACGCCGCCACCTGCGGGCGCCTGCGTCAAGCCAGCCTCACGACGTCTCGCTCCGCCATGGTTTCGAGCAACGCCCGGACGTCGGCTGCGATGCTGGTGCGGTCGGCGTCATAATCGGCGGCCAGGCGATCGATCAGATCGGCGAACGCACAAGGAGGGTCGAGGCGCTTCCAGATATCGCTGCCGATGTCGTCGAGGCCGAAATACTGGCCTTGCTCGATGCTCATCATCACCACCTCACCGTCGACCTCCGCGGTGAGGACCGAAGGGCTGCGCGAGATGATCGTCGTATCGGCGATGCGGCTCGTCGCATCCGCGCTATCGGGAGTGCTGCCTTCTTGCATTGCCTTTGCCGCCTCGATTGTCTGGATCGCAGTTTATTTCTGCACGCCCGCGAAGTCGAGATCGGACAAAACCGTCGCCGCCCCTATTCGTTGCCGCCTTCGACCCAGCGTATGAACCGGCCGACGTGAACCCCGCGCGCCAGCGCCAGCCGGTATTCACCGCTGCGTTGCTCGGCCGCCTGCTCGTCCTTGGGCCATTGCGCCATCAGGCGCTTCAGCCGCGGCAGGTCGATCAGCCGCCGCGCCAGCGGCGAGGCCTCGAGCCGCTCGATATCGCGGGCGATGTCGGCACGCCTGGCATCGAGCAAACGGAACCAGGTCGGATTGTTGGCGCCGCGTCGGCGCTCGTCGAGGATCTCGCGCGGCAGCCGGTCCGCCAACACCCGCCGCGCAAAGGACCGCGGCACCCCGTTGCGGCGGAACATCGGCTCGGGCACTGCAAGCGCAAATTCGAGCAGCCGCCGGTCGGCGTGCGGATCGCGAAGCTCGTAACCGACGATGTCTCCCGCCATGGCGCGCAGATCGCTGCCATACTGATTCTGATCGAACACGTGAGCGGCGCGCCAGCGCGCCGGGTTCCGATGGCGCGGACCGAACCAAGGATCAAAACCCTGCTCGCGCCATCGCCGCGCCAAACCGGTCTCGGCGATAAAATCGGGGTTCAGCGCACTGTGCTGGGCGACGCTGTCGGGGTCGCGCCCACGCAGCCGATAGATCTGCCGCCGCATCCACAACGGTGCCGTCGGCATGATCACGTCGCTGGCAAAGGTGTGGGCGAGACTGCGATTGCTTTCCTGCGCCACAGCACGCAGCTCATGGGCGAAGCTGCCCCATTGCCGGCCGCGAAGGAGGGCGACCAGAGAAAGCGGCCCCCCCCAGGACAACCCGAAATCCCCGTAATTTCCGATCTGCACCACGCGATGTCCGCCGGCTTCGAGGGCATCGGCCAAAGGGCGGCCAACACCCGCCGCACTCAGCACTGGCAAGTTCGCGCGCGAAATAAGGCGCATATCGTCCTTCGGCATGGCGCGGTCGCCGTCCGGAGCGATGAAGCGCACGCTCAGGCCCGGATGCATGCGCGCCAGCGCCTCAACTTTGTCGCGCTCGTCGAGGTAGCGCAGCCGACCGATGTCGATCTTTGTGCCGAGCGGCGGCACCAGGCATATGCAGCTGATGCTCTTGGCCAAACCAAGCCGTGCCGCCGTGGCGGCAATCGCCGACGAATCGAGGCCGCCGCTCGTCGCTATAGCGACGTGCGGCGTGTCGCGCGTCGCCGCCGCGACCGCGATGTCCAGGAGCTCGCGCGCGCGTTCGATGTAATCCTGTTCGCTGGTGTAAGGCGGCGGAGCGTCGAAGTCGGGGGCCCAGTATTTGCGCGATTGGACACCGGTGCTGTCGATGGTCACCAGCGTCCGGCCGGGAACCCGCTCGATGCCGCGGTAGAGCGTGCGCTCCTGTTCGCGGATGTTGACGGCGATGAATTGCGCCAGCCCCAGTTCGTCGATCGCGCGCGGTACGCCGGGCAGCGCCAGCAGGCCGCGCAGCGTGGTCGCGAAGGCGACGAAGCGCGGCCCGCGATGAAAGAACAGCGCCCGGTTGCCGAGGCAGTCGCGCACCAGCGTCAGGCGGCGCGCCTCGACATCCCAGCGCGCGAAGGCAAAGGCGCCGAGGCACCGCGCCACACCGTCATCGCCGAAGCGTTCGTGCATGGCCATGAGGAGGCGCACGTCGGACGTGCCGGCGAGTTCCGCACTGACAAGGCCCAGCCTGGCGGCGAGTTCCTCGCGATTGTCGAGCCGGGCGAGGGCCGCAAACAGCGAACGCCCATCGGCTCCCGTCAACGGATGAGTCTCGCCGGCCAGGTGCGGGTCCGCCGACGCGACACGTTGCACGAAGGCCGCACCCGCGACCCGACGCGTGACCGTCCGCCCGCCGTGCGACGCCGCGATCGCTCTGGCGACCGACGCTTCCGCTTCGGAATCGATAGGCGCGCCATCGAGCGCGACAATGCCGGCAAGTGCGCTCATCGGAAACTTGGACGTGCCGATATGGCTCGGCGCCGAAAAAAGGGGTCGCTAACTTAAACTGGTTCCGATGGTGATCGGAATATCAGTGCCGGCGTTGCTTACCGCATAGGTCGACGCGAGCCGGGATACGACGAATTTCGGTGCATGCCAGGGTCTACGGGCCGGCGTTGCGGGCTCACCGTTCGCTTCGGTCTTGGAGTCACGTTCATCGTTCATCGCTAAGCGCCCCACGTCCCGACTGTTGCGTTCGAAAATCGCTGTGATTCGGGCGAGGCCCAATCTACGATCTTCGGCACAAGACCATACAACCTTTTTAAGCGACCAGAAATGGTATCACACGGCCCAATCTCGCGCCATAGGCGGCAAGGCGAGATTCCCGGCAAAATAATCGGGCCGATCAGGGAATAACGCCATTTTACCGGGTTAATTGCCACGGCCGAGCGGTGTCTTCGGCCTGTCTGGCCTGTGGCATTTGCGGTAATCTGCCCTGGCGGGCCATTCTGGAGGGCCGTGGTCCCGAGTTGACTGTGACGAAATGACAACAACGACGCTCCCCGCCAACGCAAAGATCGCGCTGTTGCGCCAAGCCGTGCGGGCCCAGCCGCAATCGGCCGCGTTGCTCTGTGAGCTGTCCGAGACGCTGGCAGAAGCGGGGCAAGAGCGAGAAGCGGCCAACATGTTCCGTCGGGCCTATCTGCTGGATCAGGATATCTGCACCAAGGTGCTGGCGCGTTTCGGGTTTGCCGACGCCGGCAGATTGCGCGATTTCAGCGGATTGTTGATCGACAATGGGGTCGCCTATTCGCCGGTCATTGCCGCGCTCGCTGTCGCGCAAGCGCGATTGGGCAATACGGCCGAGGTACAGCGGCTGGTGAATTATGACCGGCTGTTCCGCAGCACCATCATGGACCCGCCGGACGGTTATGATCAAACGAGCTTCCGTCGCGCCTTGGCGAACGAGATCAAATCCGACCTGAAGTTCCATGACCGGCCGCCGAACCGGGCGATCCGGCGCGCCTGGCGTCACAGCGTCAGCGGCTCTTCCCTGCCGGCCAGTCGCGCCTGGATGCGGGCGGTCCGGCGTGAGGTCGATTGCTACATCGCCGGCCTGCCGAAAGTGTCCGACCACCCGTTTGCGGCGTCGCGTCCGGCCGACTACGTGTTGGATGCCTGGGCCGTCGTGTCCGATGGTGCGAGCTACCACGTGCCGCACGTCCACCCGCGCGCGTGGATGAGCGGGGTCTTCTATGTGATCCGTCCGCCGGTGTCGCACGATACGGAAAATCGGCGCGGTTGGCTTGAGGTGGGACCGCCCGAAGAACGATATGGCGTTTCCACGGCGCACGGCTGGGACGCGCGGACGATCGCGCCCGAGCCCGGCCGCCTGGTGCTGATGCCCGGATTTTTTTTCCATGGCACGCATCCCATGGGCGTCGATGAGGAGCGCATCTGTATTGCTTTCGACGTGATGCCGGTCGAGCTTGCCGGCGTGCAGTTAGGCTCTTCCCATGCAACCTGAACAGACATTGGAAATCGCCGATCGGTTCGAATGGTCGCGGGAAAGGCGCTGCCCCCACGGGACGATGTGCGACGTGTTTGGCCGGTCGACCGTATCGGCGCTGCTCGACTACGTTGCCGGACGCCAAGCGGCCTTCAGGCCCGGATTGGTTCACAGCCGACGGACCGGGGAGCGCCGGATGGCTCCTTCGCTTCGCGATTCCCTCTTCATGACGGATCTCGGGCCGTTTCGGCCGCGGATTGAGCGCGTCATGCGTGAGATCGCGCCCGTCGCATTGGCACACTTCGGCCTGATCGAGCCGAAGGTTGAGCCGCGGGAATTCGAATTCGCTTGCTATGGCGATGGCAGCTATTTCAAGACCCATGTCGATACATTGGAACGGGTCGAGCGCGTACGAATTCTGTCCTGCGTTTATTATTTCGCCGAGACGCCGCGCCGCTTCAGCGGCGGCGAGCTCCGGCTCCGCGGTTTTCCCGATCCGGTCCGCAAAACGGAAGGGCCGATCGCCGATATCACGCCCGAAGCCGACAAGCTGGTGATCTTTCCTAGCTGGTTGGAGCATGAGGTGCTGCCGGTCCGTGTCCCGTCCACGGCGTGGCGCGACTGTCGATTTTCGGTCAATTGTTGGATTCACCGCGCGAGCGCCGCCGCTTGAAACCGCCAGCTGCCGGCTTCGATCGAGAACAGGCTTGCTTGCCGTGAACGATAAATTGCGCAGAGCCGGGTGCATCGCTCTTCTGCTGCTGATCGGCGGCAGCTTTTGTCTCGACATTTTTCACGGCATTCGGCTGGGCCAGGACCAAGTCGCCTTTCATCCAGCTTATCGGCTTCGGCAATCGCTTGCGGTCGCCATCTCCCGCCTGCATGACCCGAGCCCAGGCAAATATCTGGCCTATAAATCCGTCGTCAATGTTCTCGACGAGAACGGCTTTGCCATGTTCGTTGGCGAGCCCGGGCCGCTTCTGAATGCCAGAGAATGGGAGGCGCTGCTCGCCGACGGACCGCGGCTCGATCGCATCATCCAGCAGGCAAAGGACGTCGCCATCGATACCAGCCTGCCGCCGGAGATCATCAAGAAAAACGAGCTTGGTCTGGCCGATTACATTTATTTGAGTTTCCGGATATTCGGCGATAAAATCGCGTCGTTGTATTATTTCTTTTATTTGATCGTCGCGGTGAGCTGTTTGGTTTACATTCTGCAATTCCGCGACCGCCCGTTTCTACTCTATTTGCTCGCTGTTTTCCTCGGCGCGCTCTATTTCCTGGAGGACTATGCCAGCAATTACAGCGTTCAACTGGGATCGATCGCCAACAGCCGGGCGTACTCGGGGGTGTCTTTGCAGCCGGCGCTGCATGTTCTGTTCGTGTTTTGGCAACGCCGGCCGCCGCGCGCGCTCACCGTGGCGGGTGTCGTTCTGCAAAGCCTGATTTTCGCATTCCTTTTGTCCTGCCGTACCGAGGTGGCCTGGCAGCTTGCGATGGTCGTCGCGATCACCGGCGGCGTCGGTCTGGCGTTGTTGCCGCCGCTGCGCGGCCAAAAGCCGCGCGCACTGCTCGGCCGGCTGGTTCTGCTCTGGCCCACCGTCGTCTTTGTCGTGACGGCGGCGGCTTATACGACCGTTGTGTGTCTGGAGGTGGACAGCCGTTATGCGACGGAACCCAAGGGCCACTTCGTCTGGCACGAGGTCCTGATCGGCATTCTCAGCACCAATCCGCAGTTGCAGCATGAATACGCCGGCGATGAGAAACCCCTCTACAGCGATGGCCTGGCCTATGACGCCGTCATCCGCGATCTGACGGCCCGCAACGACACAAGTTCGCCGATCCTCCGTAAGCGCCCAGACGGGGACCTGAGGGTTAATCTCATGGCTGGCTCGAGCGAGTACGATAGGCTCGCTCGATCGCTGACCTTGAGGATCATCCGCGATCACCCGATGGCGGTTGTTGAAACGGTGCCGGTTAAGATCTGGGATCAGCTGCGCTTTTATACCAGACCCTTCAGGCACGGCATGGCTTGGGCAAACTTGCAAACGCCCGTCATGATCGTCGCCGTGGCTGCGCTCATTTGCATGGCGGCCGGAGGGTTCGGGATCGGCCCCGACATACGGGGCGGCGCCGTGGGCGTTGTCGGTGTCATTCTGCTATTCGCATCGGTAACGCCGATGATCGAGCCTAGCCCGCTGTCGATTGGCTCGCTATTTTGCTATATCGGCGTGCTCGCGATCGTGGTTCCTTATGCACTGGTACTTTTGATCCGGCGGATTGTCGGTCTCAAATGGAGGCCAGAGCCGGAAAATGCCGCTGCGGATGGATAACGGGCGTTCCAAATCGGCGCTGATCACCGGTGCGACCGGACAGGACGGCGCCTATCTTGCCGAATTGCTGCTCGGCAAGGGCTATGTCGTGCACGGTATCAAGCGGCGCTCGTCGTCCTTCAATACGGCGCGCGTCGATCATCTCTATCGCGATCCGCACGAGGAGGGCGTTCGCTTCCATCTGCACTACGGCGACGTCACTGACGCGACGAACCTCATTCGCATCGTCCAGGAAACCCAGCCCGACGAGATTTACAATCTGGCGGCACAATCCCACGTCCAGGTCTCGTTCGAGACGCCGGAATATACTGCCAACGCCGACGCGATCGGGACGCTGCGGCTGTTGGAAGCGATGCGGATCCTGGGCCGGGAAAAGCTGACCCGCTTCTATCAGGCCTCGACGTCGGAGCTCTACGGCAAGGCGCAGGAGACGCCGCAGAAGGAAACCACGCCGTTTTATCCGCGCTCGCCCTATGCCGCCGCAAAACTCTATGCGCACTGGATCACCGTGAACTATCGCGAAGCCTACGGCATGCACGCCTCGAACGGCATTCTGTTCAACCACGAGAGTCCGATCCGCGGCGAGACCTTCGTGACGCGCAAGATCACCCGCGCGGTGGCGGCCATCGAGCTCGGACTGCAATCGACGCTGTTTCTCGGCAACCTCAATGCCAAGCGCGACTGGGGCCACGCCCGCGACTATGTCGAAGGCATGTGGCGGATCGTGCAGCAGGACGAGCCGGACGATTATGTGCTGGCGACCGGGGAGGCGCATTCGGTGCGCGAGTTCGTCGAAAAGGCGTTCGCCTGCGTCGGCCGCAGCATCGTCTGGCAAGGCGCCGGCGCCGACGAGAAGGGATTGGATCAAAAATCCGGCCATGTGCTCATCGCGGTCGATCCGCGTTATTTTCGGCCGACCGAAGTCGATGCCCTGATCGGCGACCCGCGCAAGGCGCACAACAAGCTCGGTTGGCGGCATCGCGTGACGTTTGATGAGCTCGTGCAAGAGATGGTGAAGGCCGACCTCGATGCGGTCCGGTTCGAGCAGCAGCGCCATGGCCGCAGCGACTGATCCGGGCGGCACCGCCAAGGTGGCGCATGCGCCGCTGTTCGATTTGCGCGGACGGCGTGTCTTCGTCGCCGGCCACCGCGGCATGGTCGGCTCCGCCATCGCGCGACGGCTTGCCAGTGTGGATTGCGAGGTCCTAACCGTCGGTCACGACCGCCTGGATTTGCTGCGCCAGGACGACACCGCCGCTTATCTTGGTGCGGCAAAGCCGGACGCGGTGATCGTGGCTGCGGCAAAAGTCGGCGGCATTGCCGCCAACAGCGCGTTTCCGGCCGATTTCATCTACCAGAATCTGATGATCGCCACGAACGTCATCGATGCGGCGTTTCGTGCCGGCGTCGCCAAACTTTTGTTCCTCGGCTCGTCCTGCATTTATCCGCGGCTGGCGCGCCAGCCCATGGCCGAGGAGGAGCTCTTGAGCGGGCCGCTCGAGCCGACCAACGAGTTTTATGCGATCGCCAAGATCGCCGCCATAAAACTCTGTGCGGCGTATCGGCGCCAGTACGCCGCTGATTTCATCTCGGTGATGCCCACCAACGTCTACGGCCTGGGCGACAATTACCACCCGCAGGACAGCCACGTGATTGCCGGCTTGATGCGGCGCCTGCACGAGGCCAAGCAAACAGCATCGCCCACGGTCGCGGTCTGGGGCACCGGCACGCCGCAGCGCGAGTTCATTTTCGCCGACGACCTGGCCGACGCCTGCATTTTCGTGATGGAAAACTATTCGGCCGAAGCGCACCTCAACATCGGCAGCGGCGAGGAGATCACCACGGCCGCGCTCGCTGGCCTTATCGCCGACGTCGTGGGTTACCGCGGCACGCTGGTGTTCGACGCCTCGCGTCCGGACGGCGCGCCGCGAAAGCTGCTGGATGTCGCGAAGCTCAACGCACTGGGCTGGACATCGCGTACGCCGTTGCGCGCCGGGCTGGAACGAAGCTATGCGGATTTCACGGCGCGCGGCGAAGGGCGTTTAAAACCTTACGCGGCCGGCAGCGCGTAATTCCGATTCAAGCGAACCGGCACTTGCCGGCCGAGAATATTCAAGAGCACCCGGATGCGCCCGGCATTGTCCAGGCGGTCGATGACGCCAAGCTGTTCGGCGAAGGGCCCGGCGGCAAAGCGCACCGGCGCGCCGACTTTCAGGTTCGAACTCAGCTGCAGCAAGCCCTCGGCATCGGCGAGCGCCAGCATTGTTTCGACGACACCCGCCGGCACCGGGCAGGGCAAGTCGCCGGCCATGACCAGGGTGGAAATGCCGAACGTGCCGTTGACGCTGCGCCAGCGATCCCGGTTCAGGTCGAGGAGGACAAACAGGTAGCCGGGAAAGAACGCCGCCGTCACGGTCGAGAGCTTGCGCGCATGGCGAATGGTCTTGCGGCGCTTGGGCAGGAAGGTGCGGAATTGTTGTTGCTCGAGCTGAGCCTGCGCCCGCTTCTCGGCATATTGCCGCGTCTGGACGGCGTACCAGCGTTCGCCGTCTTGGGCCTTGTCCCACTCCTTTGCGTAAACTGGACTGACAGTCATTGTGCCAAAAGGATATTGTGCGATGTGTTCTCGGCCGGCGTCCTGATTTATCAGATTATCATCGGCATGCCGTCGTAACAAGGACGTCACCCGGCATCGAGTTGATCGAGCAATCGGCGCCAGCGCGCGAGGCCTTGCTTGCGGGTAAAGTGCGCGTCGAGCATTTTACGCGCCCGGGTGCCCACGTCTGAAACCGTCTGCGGCGTTTCAGATAGCCGCCGTAATGTGGCAGTCAGCGCATCGCTATCGCCCGGCGCGATGGCAAAACCGCAATCGTTGCGTCGTACCAGTTGCGCCAGCTCGCCGTTCGGATCGCCGATGACGATGATG
Organism: Xanthobacteraceae bacterium; assembly: GCA_049584715.1. Lineage (GTDB taxonomy): Bacteria > Pseudomonadota > Alphaproteobacteria > Rhizobiales > Xanthobacteraceae > BOG-931. The sequence continues at coordinate 58,089 of JBAUYI010000146.1, read as the reverse complement.
GGCTTGCCGGCGGCGGCGATGCCATAAAACTTGCTCGGCACCATCAGGCCTTCGAGCCGCGGATCGAGCGACACCCAATGGGCGTCGGCGGCGCCGAGGGAATACGACAGCAGCGCTCGGGTTTGATAGGGCAGGAAACGGAACGCGCCGCCAAGGCCGCGCGCCTGCACCGCAGCCGCCAGCTCCGCGAAACGCTTGCCGCCGCCGATCATCAGGAAAGCGACGCGCGGTTCGTCGCGCAGCCGCTCGGCTGTGGCCAGCACGGTTGCGAAGTCGTGCGCCCTGCCCAGATTGCCGGAATAGCCGAGGACGAATTTGTCGGCCAAATTCCACTCCCGCCGCAGCGGATTGTCCGCCGGGGCAACGCGCTGGATATCCTCATCGTTGCACCAATTCGTAATCGTATGGATACGCTCTGCCGGCGCGCCCAAAGCTTCGACCTTGCGGGCCATCAGGTCGCCGACCACGACGGTCGCCGTCGCCTCGCGCAAAGTGGCGTTGCGCAGCGCGACGAGGCTCGCGGCAACGGGACCGCGCATGAACGGCACGCCCAGTTCGACGGCGGTTTCCGGATAGATGTCTTGCAGCCAGTTCACCAGCCGCGCGCCGTTACGGCGGACGACCGGCCCGGCGACGACGGACATCAGCGGCGGGTCGGTTTTGGCAATCACGATATCGCCGGGCCGGACGAGGTCGTTGAGGCAGCGCCCGACCGACCGGTAGAACGAGACGTAGTCGATCGAGCGGCCGAAGAGCGCCGTGCGGCCGAATCCGGTCGAGGCGACACGGCGCACATCGACGCCGTTGATGGTTTCACGCTCCGGCAACGTCGCCTTGGGGTCGTCATAGATCTGCCGGCTGGTGACGAGGTGGACTTCGCGTCCGGCGCCGGCGAGATCAAAGGCGAGATCGGAAAGGATCTGGCTTGTCGCCGAATGGTCGGGGGCAAAAAATCGATTGATGAATATCAATCGGCGCATCGGAGACCGGCACGCCAGCGCATGTTACGCCTCGGCGCTCTGTGCTTCGTGGGCGATCAGCGGCCGAACGGCGTCGTCGCGCAATAGCTCCTCGAAATAGGCGATGGTGCGCTTGAGGCCGTCGTGGAGCGCCGTTTGCGGCGCCCAGCCGAGCACGTCGTTGGCTTTCGAAATGTCCGGCCGGCGTTGCCGCGGATCGTCCTGCGGCAGCGGCCGATGCACGACCCGCGAGCGTGACGCGGTGAGCTCGATCACCAACGACGCCAGCTCGAGCATGGTGAATTCGTTCGGGTTGCCGATATTGATCGGCCCGGTCACATCGTCGGTGGTGTTCATCAGCCGGACCAGCGCGTCGATCATGTCGTCGACGTAACAGAACGAGCGGGTCTGCCGGCCGTCGCCGAAGATGGTGATGTCGCGGCCGAGCAGCGCTTGCACGATGAAATTCGACACCACGCGGCCGTCGTTGGGATGCATGCGCGGGCCGTAGGTGTTGAAGATGCGGGCGACCTTGATGCGCAAGCGATGCTGGCGCCAATAGTCGAAGAACAGCGTCTCGGCGCAACGCTTGCCTTCGTCGTAGCACGAGCGCGGTCCGATCGGATTGACGTGACCGCAATAGTCCTCGGTCTGCGGATGAACCTGGGGATCGCCGTAGACTTCGGAGGTCGAGGCCTGGAGGATTTTGGCGCGCAGCCGCTTCGCCAGCCCCAGCATATTGATGGCGCCGTGGACGCTGGTCTTGGTGGTTTGTACCGGATCGTGCTGGTAGTGGATCGGGGAGGCGGGACAGGCGAGATTGAAGATCTGGTCGACTTCGACATAGAGCGGAAACGTCACGTCGTGGCGTATCAGCTCGAAATCGTGGTGGTCGAGCAGCTGATCGATGTTGCGTCGCGCGCCGGTGAAGTAATTATCGACGCACAGCACGCCGGCGCCGCCCTTGAGCAGGCGATCGCAAAGGTGCGAGCCGAGGAATCCGGCGCCTCCGGTCACCAGCACGCGTGTTTCGAGATGCATACAAGCAACTCCCAAAGGCTTCAGGGCGTGGCAGGCGCGGTGCGCCGGACCACATGATTGCCCAAAATCAACAGGTCCATCCTGGTGCGCAGGAAGCAGTCCAAGGCCTCTTCCGGCCGGCACACCACCGGCTCATTCTCATTGAACGACGTATTGAGCACCATGGGCACCCCCGTGAGCCGGAAAAACGCTTCGATCAGGGCATGATAGCGGGGATTGCCGGCCTGATCGACGGTCTGCAGCCGCCCGCTGCCATCCACATGGGTGACGGCCGGAATCTGGCCGCGGCGCTCGGGGCGGATGGCAATGACCTGCAGCATGAAGGGCACATCGTCGTCGCGCACGAACCAGTCGGCGACTTTTTCGCGCAGGATCGACGGCGCAAAGGGGCGGAACGACTCCCGGCGCTTGATCTTGAGATTGAGGATATCCTTCATGTCGGCGCGCCGCGGATCGCCGAGGATCGAGCGGTTGCCCAGCGCGCGCGGGCCCCATTCCATGCGGCCTTGAAACCAGCCGACCACGAGGCCGGAGGCGATGGCGGACGCCGCCGTTTCGACCAGGTCCTTTTCATCGTCGATGCGATGGACGGTACAGCCTTCGCCGTCGATGGCCGTGCGGCGCTCTGCGAGCAGCGCCGCGTGCTCGGCATCGGCGAACGACGGTCCCCAAAAGGCATGGGTCATCGGCATCGTCCGGCTTCCGGCGCGATGCCACACCGCCAAGGCCGCGCCGATGGCGCCGCCGGCATCGCCCGCCGCCGATTGCAGATAGATTTGCCGAAACGCGGTGCGGTCCTTGATCTTGCCGTTGGCAACGGAATTGTAAGCGCAGCCGCCGGCCAGCGCGATGGCGCCAAGGCGGTAGCGACTTTGCAGCGCGGTGAGCAGATGGAAAAACGCGTCCTCGTAGACGGCCTGGGTCGCGAAAGCCAGATTGCGATGCCACGCCTCGAGCGGCGCATCGGGTTCGCGCGGCGGCCCGAGCTCGTCGATCAGCGCCGACGAGAACAGTTGCCCGCAGGTGGGTTCGCCGCCGTGCCATTCGTAGGCGATGTCGTCGCGGTGATGACGAAAATATTTCAAGTCGAGCGCGAAGCCGCCGTCGTCGCGCAACGACAAAAGATTTGCCACCGCGTGCCGGCACGACGCATCGCCATAGGCCGCAAGCCCCATCAATTTATATTCGTCGCCGTAATGCGGAAATCCGAGATATTGGGTCATGGCCTGGTAGAAAACGCCGAGCGAATGCGGAAACAGCACCCGGCCGTCGAGCGACAGCACGGTGCCGCGGCCGGCACCCCATGCCGCGCTGGCAAAATCGCCAAAACCGTCGACCGACACCGCCGCCGCTTCGTCGAACGGCGACGGATAAAACGCCGAGGCGAGATGGGCGAAGTGATGTTCGACGTATTCGATCGTGCCGGCAAAGGGCCGCCCCGGCAGCGCGCCAAGCTCCTCGGCGATGCCCGTCACTTGTTTGCGGTTCTGTAGCCGGCTCAGAATCAAGCGCGGGCTTGGCCGGCGGGTGGCGATGTAAGCGAGCTTGTGGAAAAAATTGGCCCGGCCGCTGCGGTTGACGGCGACGGTGGCGACGTCGCCGAGATCGACTTTGGCCTCCCCCAAGCAATAGGCGATGGCGCGTGACGGAAACCCCGCCCAGTGCTTGAGCCGGCGAAACCGCTCCTCTTCGGCCGCGGCCAACAGCACACCGTCGCGCACAATGCAGGCGGCCGCGTCGGCGTGGTAGGCGTTGATCCCGAGTATTATCAATCCGGCGCCGTCCTCAGGCAGCAGTGAATCTTACCGGCATTTTCGAAAGAGCGCGAATAGTTCGGGTCCGGAAAGATAGATGGTCTCGGTGCCCAGGCCGCCATTGCGGGCGAGCCATTGGCGAACGGCGTCGGGATAGATGCTCATGAGCGTTCGCGTCGCCGGCTCATTGACTATTCTGGAGCCGAGAAAGCCCGGCCGGTAGGCGGCGTGAAAGCCGAGCGACGCATTGTCGGTCACGCAAATCCGGTCGCGCGGCACGATGCCGAGCACCATGGTGCAGGCCGACGAGCAAATTCCGTCGATGACGACCTGTTCTTTCGCGTCCCGCAGCGCGGTGAAACGGGACCAATATTCGCCGATATTGCCGCCGCGGTCGTCCGCGATCCGCACCGTCGCTGCGGCGGGATTTGAAGCCGCCGCCATGTACGCCATCGCTGCAAGCGCGACCGCGGCCAGCAACCGGTACAAACGAAAACACCCCCGGCTTCCGCGCGGGGATGTCGATAGCCGATCGTAAAAAGACATTCAGCGTTCAAGGACTGATCGGATGGTTCTCGGCAGTGCTGTTGTTGTTGTTGTGATGGATGATTTCATAGATGCCGAAGCCAGCGAGGCCGAAACCCGCCGCAACGCCCAAGAAATACAGGCCATTTTGATTATTGTCGTCCGCCATCGATCCCGATGCGCAGGGCGACAGCGGCGCGATCGTCGTCACCGCGCCGGGCTGAACCGAGACTTTGCAACCGTCGGAATAGGTGACGGACGCGGCGCCGCCGGGGCCGACCACGACGGTATCGCCGACATTGGCGTTGACGCGGCCATTGATGGGCTGGAACCCTTGCCCCTGATTGAGCGACAGGTTGCCTTGAACCGGCTCAATTGTCGCAGCCCAGGAGGCGCTGACAAGGAGTAGAGAGCCGCCAATCAGTGAGCCGCGTAAGAAGGAACGTCGGGCCATCGCATGCACCCCCACATCGCGCAACGTGGGAGAGTATAGCACGGCGCCGGCGATATTAAGTGATCACCCCGATTAATGTCCCGGTGTAGCTTTTCGGCAACAGCCGGGAAGGCTAAATTCCACCGCATTAACGTCCACAGCTTATGGTCTCCCACCTCACAAATGCTAAGCTTCTACGATCGCAGAACTTTACGGGTATAGGCCGTTGATCGACCTGCATTGCCATATGTTACCGGGCATCGACGACGGTGCCGGCAATCTTGACGTGTCGTTGCAGATGGCGCGGGCGGCGGTCGAGCAGGGCATCACGGTGGTCGCCTGCACGCCGCATATCCTGCCGGGCCTGTATCACAATTCCGGCCCGGCGATTCGGCAGGCCATAAAACAGCTTCAGGATGCGCTTAACCAAAACGGCATCCCGCTGCAGCTGACCACCGGCGCCGACGTCCATATGGCCCCTGATTTCGTGGCCGGGCTGCGCTCCGGTCAGCTGCTCTCGATCGCCGATTCCCGCTACGTGCTGGTCGAGCCGCCGCACCACACGGCGCCGCCCCATATCGAGGAGTTTTTCTTCAATCTGGTGGCCGCCGGCTATGTGCCGATCCTGACCCATCCGGAGCGGCTGTCCTGGGTTCCGTCCCGTTACCAAACCATCAAAAAACTAGTCCAATCCGGTGTTTGGATGCAGGTCACGGCGGGCTCTTTCGCTGGCGCCTTCGGCCGCAATCCGTTATATTGGGCGGAGCGGATGCTGGACGAGGGCCGCGTCCATCTCATCGCGACCGATGCTCATGACGCCGAGCGCCGGCGCCCGGATTTGGCGGCAGGGCGCGAACTGGTCGCAAAGCGTGTTGGCGCCGCAGAAGCAGAGCGTTTGGTGTTGACGCGGCCGCTGGGAATACTGAGGGATGACGATCCTTCGAGCTTGCCGGGGCCAGCAGGGGTGGCGGATGCCGAGACTGGGTCTTACCCAGATGAAGCCGGTCAGGCGCGTAGGCGTGGCGGGGCGCCTGTGCAAGGTGGTGCTCCCGGTGGTCTGCGCGGCCTGGGTGGCCGGCTGCGCCGGTTCTTCAAATAGCGCCGTTCCGGCCGCGGGCGGCCTCGGCGACAGCGCCGCTCAAAGCTACAGCAGCGAATCCACGGCCGCCGCGCCGGCCACTTTCACCCCCACCACCGCCGCCGTCCATTCGGCCCCGGCCGCGGAGGCCGCCGCCAAGCTCACATCGGCCGGCACCCCCGGCAGCAACGCCTACAAGATCGGCCCGCTGGACGTGCTCGACGTCGCGGTCTTCAAGGTCCCCGACCTGTCCAAGACCGTCCAGGTCGGCGAAGACGGCACCATCACCTACCCGCTGATCGGCCAGGTCCGTGCGGCCGGCAGGACGGCGCACGATCTCGAGGTCGATCTGAAACAGAAACTCGGCGAAAAATATCTGCGCTCGCCGCAGATCAACGTTCTGGTCAGGGAGTATAACAGCCAGCGTGTCACGATTTCCGGTGCGGTGAAGACGACGGGCGTTTACGCCATCAAGGGCAGAACCACGCTGCTCCAGGTGATCTCCATGGCCGGTGACATCGACAACAGCATCGCCTCGGGCGACATCGTCGTCTTTCGGACCGTCGACGGCCAGCGTACCGCCGCCAGGTTCGACGCCGAGGCGATCAAAAACGGCAAAGGCGACGATCCTGAAATGCTGCCGGGCGACGTCATCGTGGTCGATACGTCGGCGACGAAAGTCGCGCTGTCGAACGTCTTGCGCGTGCTGCCGCTGGCCACCTCGGCCGCCATTTTCGTGCCGCTGATGTGATGAACGCGCTCCCGACAGGCCAACGCGCATGAATTATTCCAGAGGCAATGCGGGCGATGGTGGCGAGGCGGCGCCGGGCGGGCTGGTGCCGGTCTCCCAGCACGCGCTGCTGGGGCGCGATCCGTACAGCATCGCGGTTCCTTACGGCGTCGACACCTCGGCGGAAGGGACGCCGGTCTTCGGGCTCAGCCTGCACGAATATCTGCGCATCCTGATCAAGCGCAAATGGCTGATCTTGAGCATTCTCGGCGCCGCAATCGTCATTGGCACCCTGACCACGCTGATGAAGACGCCGCTCTACACCTCCACGGTGCGGATGCAGATCGACCCGAACACGGCGAAGATCGTGCAGTCCGGCGACGTCACGCCCGTCGAAGGCGCCAACGCCGACTTCATGCGAACCCAGTTCGAGCTTCTCAACGGCCGCACCATGGCCGAGCGTGTCGCTTCGGCATTGAAACTCGGCGAGGATCAGGACTTCTTCCGGCCACGCAATTTCTCGATCACCCATGCCATCTTCAAGCTCATCGGGCTCGGCGGCGGTTCCGGCCGCGGCACCGCCAACAGGTCCGATCGGGAAGGCGCCGCCGCGAGCGTCGTGCTGGGCAACAGGGCGGTGCGGCCGGTGATGGGCTCGCGACTGGTCGACATCGATTATTCGGACCCGAACCCTTCGCGCGCGCAGCACATCGCCTCCGCTTTTGCCGATGCCTTCGTCGCCTCCAATCTCGATAAGCGGTTTCAGGCCAACTCCTACGCCAAGGTCTTTCTCGAGGACCAGCTCAAGACCTTGAAATTGCGGCTCGAGGACTCGGAAAAGGCACTGCTCGCTTTCGGCCAAAAGGAAGAGATCATTGCGACCAACGACAAGGCGTCGATCGCGGAGACCAATCTGGCCAACGCCAATGCCGCTCTCGGCGCGCTGATCTCCGATCGGATCAAGAATGAGCAATTGTGGAAGCAGCTGGATCAGGCAACCGCGATCAATCTGCCGCAGCTTCTGACCAATCCGGTGATCGAGACGCTGCGCAGCAAGCGCAATACGCTGTCGACCGAATATCAGGACAAGCTGGAGACGTTCAAGCCGAGCTATCCGGAAATGATGCAGCTCAGCAGCCAGATTGCCGAGATCGACCGGCAGCTCGCGACCGAGCTGAAAACGCTGAAAGCCTCCTACAAGGCGGCCTACGAATCGTCGTTGAATCAAGAAAACGAGATGAAGCGGCGGGTCGAGACGCTCAAGGCTGACATGCTCGATCTGCAAAAGCGCAGCATCGAGTACAACATTCTCAAGCGCGAGGTCGATACCAACCGGTCGCTGTATGACGGCTTGCTGCAGCGTTACAAGGAAGTGGACGTCGCCGGCGGCATCGGCGCCAACAACGTCTTTATCGTCGACAAGGCGACGTTGCCAGGCTCGCCGTCGTCGCCGAACCTGTCCCGCGCGCTGATCATGTATGTGCTGTTCGGGTTGGCCGCCGCATTGGCGCTGGCTTTTTTTCTCGAACATCTGGACGACACCGTGCGATCGCCCGAGGATGTCGAGCGGATTTCGGGATTGGTCACGCTCGGCATCATTCCGAAGATCGCGTCGAGCAAGACCACGGAAGCCGAATTGCAGGATCCGCGGTCGCATACCTCGGAGGCCTATCGCTCGCTGTGCACGGCGCTGCAGCTGTCGACCGAGAGCGGCCTGCCGAAGACGTTGCTGGTCTCCAGCGCCGGTCCGGGTGAGGGCAAGTCGACCACTGCGCTCACGGTGGCGCGGCACTTTGCCAGGGTCGGCTTGAAGGTCCTACTGATCGACGCCGATATGCGCAAGCCTACGCTGCACGCCAAAATGAATCTCGAAAATTCCGTTGGCTTGAGCAATTACCTGACCGGCGCCTGCGAGCCGCCGGAATTGCTGCAGCAGACCGAAACGCCCAACTTGGCGTTCATGGCGTCGGGCCCGCTGCCGCCCAACGCCGCCGATCTGCTCGGCACCTCGCGGCTGTTGTCCCTGCTTTCGGTCGGGTCGGAAGTGTTCGATCTGATCGTCGTCGACAGTCCGCCGGTCATGGGATTGGCCGACGCGCCGTTGTTGTCGAGCGCGGTGGCGGCCACGATCTTCATCGTCGGCGCCGGCCAGGTGCGGACCAAGCTTATTCGCGCAGCCGTCAAGCGCCTGCAGTTCTCGCGCGCGTCGTTGATCGGCACCGTCATCACCAGGTTCGATGTCCGCCACACCTACGGCTATGGCTACGGCTACGGTTATGGCTATGGCCATTATGGGCAGGAGGAGGGCGGTCACGCCGAAAAGGCGGTGACGGCGGCCGATGCGGCGCGGCAACCGAAGCTGACCAATGCCCGGGTGGAGGGATAATGTCCGACAAGATGGCATTGCGGGTTGCCATCGATCTTTTGCACGTTCCCTCGCAGGTGCGGCTCGCGCGATCCGAGCCGTTGCCGCGGGGCGTGCCGGTGCTGCTGCGTATCGCGGCGGGCGACGAGGCGGCGGAGCGTGAGGCGGCGAATTCGACGGTGCGGTCCCGCGAGGTCGTGCGGCGCGCCGCCGCGTTTTTCATCGAACAGATACTCTTCGCTCCCGACACCGACAGTTACCGGGTGCTCGGCTCAGCGCCGCAGGCCGGCGCAAGCGAGCTGCGCGGCAACGCCGCGCTGCTGCTGAAATGGCTGCATCCCGACCGCGATCCGCACGGCAAGCGTTCGATCTTCGTCAGCCGGGTGACGGAGGCGTGGAACAATCTCAAGACGCCGGAACGGCGCGCCGCCTATGACGAGCTCCGCCGCTCCTCGAGCGAAAGGAAATCCCTCAACAAAGCGATGCGGCGCGGCAACAGGAAGAAACTCATCGCCGCGCTGCGCCGGCGGCACTGGCGCGGCGCCGACGCGCCGTCGATGTATGACGCGGAAAAAGTCGGATTTTTCCGTCGCGCGCTGTCGATGCTGCTGCAACGGCCGGTGTGAACAATTTTGGCGGTGTGTGGAGTTCCCGCCATGGGCGACGATTTGAACCTTCGATCGATTGTCGCCGCATCTTTCGCCACGCCTTTCGCCATATCTGCGCCGCCATTCTAGCTTTCCTCACCGCTTTGTGCCGGAGCCATGAAAGTTCAATTCCGCCCGCAGCTCAAGCTTCGAACCGCCGTCTTCGCCGGTTGCGCGTTGCTGCTGGCGTGGCTGGTGATGTCGCGCAGCCTTGCCGCTTATCTGGCCGAGGTCGCGCCGCAGGCGGCATTGCGGTTCAATGCCGGACAGCCCGAGGCTTTGACCAATCTCGCCGATCGGATGCTCAACGATTCCGTCGGCACCGGCGGACGCGCGGGCGCCACGGATCAAACCTCGGCGCCGCAAAAAGACGCCGGCACCGATACCGGCGGCGGCACGGCCAACGAGGGCGCGAATTCGGCGCTCGCCAACCGCGCGTTTTCGGCCTTTGACCTGATCAGCCAGAAACAGAGCATCGATCTTCCCGCGGTCCGCGCTGCCGCTGAGGCCGGGTTGCGCAATGAGCCGTTGAATGCGCGGGCGCTGCGGCTACTCGGCCAAGTGTCGGATGCCGCCAAGAACGACGCCGATGCCGCGCGCTTCATGCAGGCCGCCGCCAAATTGTCGCTGCACGACAACCTGACCGATTCCTGGCTGATGCTGAAAAGCTTCGCGGCGAAGGACTACCAGGCGACCGTCTATTATGCCGATATCCTGTTGCGGACGACGCCGGAATTGAGCCAATACGTGGTGCCGATCCTGGCGCACATTGCCGAGGACAAAGGCTCTGCCGACCTGATCAAGACCGCGCTTGCCGGCGACCCGCCGTGGCGCGACCAGTTTTTTCAAACGCTGCCCACCAGCATCACCGACGCGCGCACGCCGCTTGATTTGCTGTTGGCGCTGCGCACCAGCGCAACTCCGCCGCTGCCCGAAGATGTCAATCGCTATCTCAATTTCCTGGTTCAGCACAAATTGTACGAGCTTGCCTATTACACGTGGCTGCAGTTCCTGCCGGCCGAAGAGCTGCGCAATGCCGGCTTGTTGTATAACGGCGGCTTCGAGATCGCGCCGACCGGATCGCCGTTCGACTGGATCATGCCGCAGGGCTCCGGCGTCACCGTCGATATCGAATCAAGACCGGACGCCGACAGCGGGCAGGCGCTGCTGCTGAACTTCCAGTATGGCCGGGTCGATTATGGCAGCGTCACGCAATTGATCATGCTGGCGCCCGGCCGCTATCATTTCACTGGCCGGTTCAAGGGCGAGCTGGTGGGGCCGCGCGGCCTGAAATGGCGGGTCGCCTGCGCCGAGACGCGCAGCGACCGCCTTGCCGAGGGGCCGATGATCAACGGGCGCGTGCCGAGCTGGAGCGATACCGGCTTCGATTTCACGGTGCCGGCGCAAAACTGCCGCGCGCAATATCTATCGCTGGATCTCGACGCGCGCATGGCCTCCGAATCGTTCGTCAACGGCTCGGTGTGGTTCGACGACTTGCAAATTTCACGTCTTGCCAGCGCGCCGAGCCGGTAACGTGAGGTCAGGCGGCTCGTCATGATGCGCAGCGCAAGACGAGCGATCGGGATGTCGATGCGCGATATTTCCCTATGGTTGCCGCGCACCAGACTGGGCGAGCTCGCCGCCGCGCATTTCAAAGACGTGGCATTGAGCGGCCAGTTTTGGCTCACCGCGTTCACGCTGTTGGCGGCGTTGCTGTTGGGCGGCGGCACGCGCGGCGGCTTTCTATCGGATGCGCTGCTGCAGTTCCTGGCAATTCCGTTGCTGTTGTTGTCGGTGTCGCGGTTCGGCGATCTGTTTTGGCAGCATCGCGCCAAGTTGCGGCAGGTGCGCTGGGAAATCGCCTTTTGTGTTGCGGTGGTGCTGGTGCCGCTGCTCCAGCTCGTGCCGCTGCCGCCCGCGCTTTGGACGCTGCTGCCGCATCGGGAGCCGCTAATCGCCTCCTTTGACGGCTTAGGTCGCGGCTTGTCGGGTGATGGCTTGCCATGGCTGCCGATCAGCGTTTCGCCGAATGCGACATGGCTCAGCGTTGCAGCCTTGCTGCCGACGCTTGCGGTCTTCTTCGGCACGATCCTGCTCGGCTATCGCGAACGGCGGCTGTTGAGTCTCGGGGTGGTCGCGTTCGGCATCGTCAGCTCCTTTCTCGGCCTCCTGCAGATTGCGCAAGGCCCGGCAAGCCGGCTGCGCTTTTTTTCCGCGACCAATCTGACGGAGGCGGTCGGCTTCTTCGCCAATCGAAATCATTTTGCCGCGTTTTTGTATGTGGTGCTGCTGTTTGCGGCGGTCTGGGCGATCGATATCGGCTTTGCCGTCGGCCCCTGGCGCGATCGCAGGATACTCGAAGCCCGTTCCGTCGTGACCATCACGGCAAGTTTTTTGGCCATCGTCGTCCTGCTCGCGGCCGAGGCCATGGCGCGCTCGCGCGCCGGCATGATTTTGACCATGGTCAGCCTGGCCGGCGTCTATGGTCTGGTACTGACGGATCGGCGGCGGCGTACTTTGAGCGCGACGCCTTTGAATTTCCTGTTCGCGGCGGCGGGAACGGCCTTCATACTGGTCATGCAATTCGCGCTCTACCGGGTTTTGGCGCGGTTCAATACCGATCCGCTGGACGACCTGCGGCTGCAATTTGCCCGCACCACGATCGAGGCGGCCTGGGCCTACATGCCATTCGGCGCCGGAATGGGAACGTTCGTTCCGGTCTATGCCATGTTCGAGAAGCCGCAAGATCTGTTCTCGCACGCTTACATCAACCATGCCCACGACGACATCCTCGAGCTCTGGCTCGAAACCGGGATCTTCGGCATTGCCTTGATGGGAGCGTTCGCCGCTTGGTTTGTTTCACGGGCGGCAAGAATCTGGCGGCACGGGTCTGTCGGGGCGAACGAATTCGACCGCTCGCTGGTCCGCGCGGCGACCATCGCCGTGGCGCTGATCGTCGCGCATTCTTTCCTCGACTATCCGTTGCGAACTGCGGCGATGACGGCGATCCTCGCCTTCGCCTGCGGCCTGATGGTCGAAACCTTGGGCGCCAACACCGGAGCGAAGGAACGGCGCGTTCGCTCGTCGTTCGACACCGCAGCGCTGGGTGCAACGCCGCGAGTGACGGCGGCTTCTCCTGCCACTGCGTCGCCGCCGGCCGTCGTCGCCGACCAGGAGCCAGCGGCCTCGTATCAGCCACCGCGTCAGCGGCCTGCGCGCTGGGGTGACGATGTCGAGTGGCCGGAGGCTTGGCGCAGGGGCGGTGCCGGGCCGGGCGCCGGGCCCAAGAAAACCCCGGCTCAGGCGCCTACGCCGCCGTCGGACTCGAATAAGAAATAGCCGCCCGCCGGGTTCGACCCGGGTTTACGAATTGCGGTTAACCCTCGGATTTTATTGAGAAGTCGGCCCTGGGCGACCCTTGCTTGAGGGCCGCCATAAAGGCACAATGGTTGCCGATCGCCGGCACGGCAATCGCGTGGGCTTTCACCCGCGGTGCGGTAGCTTTTGACTGGCAGCGGTGCCCCGAAACAATCCAAGCAACCAATCAAGCAATCAAAATGTGCGGCCTTGCCGGCCTTTACGCCTATCACTACGCCGCCAATCCCATCGACTTGGGCGAGCTGCGCGCCATCCGCGACCACATGGCGGCGCGCGGCCCCGACGGCGAGGGCGAATGGCAGTCCGCGGACGGCCGCACCGGCTTCGGCCACCGCCGCCTTGCCATCATCGACTTGTCGGATCGCGCCGCGCAACCGATGGCGAGCGCCGACGGCAAGACCGTCATCGTCTTCAACGGCGAGATCTACAATTACCGGGCGCTGCGCGCGGATTTGGCAGCGAAAGGATACGTTTTCCGCACCGAATCGGACACCGAGGTCCTGCTGCAGCTCTATGCGTACAAGGGCGCGGCCATGGTGCGCGATCTGCGCGGCATGTTCGCTTTCGGCCTGTGGGACAGTGACAAGCAAGGCCTGCTGCTGGCCCGCGACCCTTACGGAATCAAGCCGCTGTACTACGCTGACGACGGCTGGACCTTGCGGTTCGCCTCCCAGGTCAAGGCGCTGGTCGCGGGAGGTCGTGTCGGCCTCGATCCGGATCCGGCCGGTTGGGCCGGCTTCTTCCTGTTCGGCAACGTGCCCGAGCCCTACACGATCTATCGCGATATCCGCGCCGTGCCGGCCGGCGCGACTCTCTGGATCGATCGCCGCGGTTTGCACCGGCTCGAACGCTATTTTTCGCTTCCGCAAATATTTGCCGATGCAGAGCGTCCGGCAGCAACGCCGCCGGGCGACGTCCCGTCGCGCATCCGCGCGGCGCTCATCGACAGCGTGCGCCATCATCTGGTTGCCGATGTTCCGGTCGGTATATTTCTTTCCTCGGGCGTCGATTCCGCGGCGCTGCTCGGCTTGATGCGCGATGCCGGCCATGACGACGTCCATGCCATCACGCTGCGCTACGAGGAATTCCGCGGCCGGCACGACGACGAAGCGCCATTGGCTGGTGTGGTCGCCCGACACTATGGCGCCAAGCACACGATCCGCACGGTGACGCACGGAGAATTCCGCGCCGACTTGCCGAAAATCTTCACCGCCATGGACCAGCCGACCATCGACGGCATCAACACCTGGTTCGTCGCCAAGGCGGCGCGCGAGCAAGGTCTCAAGGCCGCGATCTCCGGCCTCGGCGGCGACGAACTGGTCGGCGGCTATCCATCCTTCAACGATATTCCGCGCTGGGTACGTTGGGTGCGCTGGAGCGGGTGCGTGCCGTTCGCCGGCGAGGCATTCCGCCGTGCGGTTTCCGCGGTCAACGATCTGGTGCCATTAGCGCACCCGAAGATCGCCGGGTTTCTGAAATATGCCCGCACCTACGCCGGCGCCTACCTGTTGCGGCGCGGCGTGTTCATGCCGTGGGAATTGCCCGACCTGATGGACCGCAAATTCATCCGCGAAGGTTTGCGGCGGCTCGATCCGGTCAGGCACATTGCCTCGACCCTCAAGCCGGAGCCGCGCACGGCCTGGGGCAAAGTGGCGGCGCTCGAGTCGAGCCTTTATCTGCGCAATCAGCTATTGCGCGATACCGATTGGGCCAGCATGGCGCATTCGCTCGAAGTGCGCGTTCCGTTCGTCGATGCGACCCTCCTGCAAGCGGTGGCGACGGATTTTGCGGCTCTGCCGCCGGCCGCTGGCAAGCGTCTGCTGGCGGCCGCGCCGCGGGCCGCCGTGCCGGATCAGATTGTCAGGCGCGCCAAGACCGGATTTTCCACGCCGATCGAGCGCTGGCTGAAGGACGACGAGCGCATCCGGGGCTGGCAGCAGGTGCCGCGGCTACGGCCGCAGAATTGCCCATGGGCGCGGCGCTGGGCCTATCAGGTGGCGCGGCCTTAAAGTTCGCATCGCAGCGATGAATGCGCTGGCGCTGGTCACCGATGCATTCGGCAGCTCGGGCGGTATCGCCCAATACAATCGCGATCTCGTCGCGGCTTTGGCGGAAATTCCCGGTGCCAACCGGATCATCGTCTTGCCGCGGCTTGGCGACGGCAACGGCACAGCGCTGCCGCCGGGCGTGCGGCAGCTCAAGGCGCAAGGCAACCGGCTATCGTACGCGCTCGCGGCGTTGCGTGCGGCGGCCAGGCTCGGGCCGTTCGATTTCGTGTTTTGCGGACATTTGCATCTCGCTCCGCTCGCCGCATTGCTGGCTTCGATGCTCGGTGTGCCGCTGTGGCTGCAACTGCATGGCTATGAAGCGTGGGACAGCATGAAGCGCACTGAACGCTGGTCGGCGGAACGGGCAAAACTGATAACGTCGGTGAGTCGCTACACACGGCGCCGATTTTTGTCGCTTGCGGGAGTGGACCCATCGCGCGTGCGCGTGTTGCCTAATACGGTTGACGGTGGCTTTTCACCCGGCGCTAAATCGGATGCCTTGCTCGATCGCTTTTGTTTGCGCGGCAAGCGCGTATTGCTCACGGTCAGCCGGCTCGATCCGAACGAGCGCCGCAAAGGGCATGGCCGGGTTATTGCGGCTTTGCCGGCGATCGTGACGGCGGTGCCCAACGCCGTCTATCTCATCGCCGGCCATGGCGCGGATCGGACGCGGCTCGAGGCGCTGGCACAAAGCCTCGGCGTCGCCGACAACGTCGTCTTTGCCGGGCGTGTCGCGCCGGACGAATTGCCGCAATTGTACCGGCTGGCCGATCTGTTCGTCATGCCGAGCACCCAAGAAGGTTTTGGCATCGTGTTCCTGGAAGCGGCGGCATCGGGCCTGCGCGCGATCGGCGGCAATGCCGACGGCAGCATCGACGCGCTTGCCGACGGCGCCATCGGCAATGCCATCGATCCGAACGACACCGAAGCGCTGGTGCGCGCCATCGCGAACGGTCTCGAAGGTGGCGGCCCCGACCCGTACGGCGTCGACCGCTTCCGCTTCGAAAATTTTTCCGGCCACGTTCGCGACCTAGTGAAGGGCCATCTGCTGCTCGCCGCCGACGCGGCCGGTATAGCGCCATGAACGAACACACTGGCGTCAAAGTGCCGACCGATCGCTTGCGCGAGTCCGAGCCGGCCACGCCCGACGCCAGCACCGCCACGCTCATCATCGAGCCGGGCATGACCGCCAAGAACTATTGGCGTGATCTCTGGCACTATCGCGAGCTGATCTATTTCCTGGCGTGGCGCGACACCGTGGTCCGCTACAAACAGACCGCGATCGGCGTCGCCTGGGCCTTGATCCGTCCGGCGCTGACCATGCTGGTTTTCGTCGGCTTCCGCCGGCTGGTGGGATTCCCGCCGGGCAAGGTGCCGGATCCGATCCTGGTGTTTGCCGCCGTGCTGCCCTGGCAGTTCTTTTCCAGCGCGCTGTCGGAAGCATCGGGCAGCCTGATTGGCAATGCCAATCTGATATCGAAAATCTATTTTCCGCGCCTGCTCATTCCGCTGGCCGCGGTCGCCACCACGCTGATCGATTTTGCCATCACCTTTATGCTGCTGCTCGTCCTGATGCTGTGGTACGGCTTCCTGCCGTCGTGGCAGATCGCGGCCTTGCCATTCTTCATTCTGCTGGCATTCGGCCTGGCTTTCGGCTCCGGCCTGTTTTTTGCCGCCCTCAATGTCGAGTATCGCGATTTCCGCTATGTCGTGCCCTTCATCGTGCAGTTCGGGCTGTTCGTCTCGCCGATCGCGTTCTCTACCGCGGACGTGCCGCAAAAGTGGCGGCCGCTCTATGCGCTCAATCCCCTGGTCGGCATCATCGACGGCTTTCGCTGGTCTTTGCTGGGCGGGCAGGTGGCGCTCGATCCGCAAACGGTCTGGATCGCGCTGGCTGTGACTGCAGCCGTCATCGCCCTCGGCATCTGGTATTTTCGCCGCATGGAGCACGGCTTCGCCGACGTCATATGACAGTGCGCTCCGAGACCGGTGAACCCGCCGTGCTGCGGCCGCGCCCACGCAGCATGACGCGCCGCGTGTTGCTGGCGCTCGTCGCCTGCATCGCCGTGCTGGCACTATGGGCGTGGCTTAAGCCGGAACCCTTGCTGCGCGGCGCCGCCGATCTGTGGATCGTCTCGGACGAGCCCGCGCCTGCCGACGCCATCGCGGTTCTCGGCGGCGGGCTCGAATACCGGCCGTTCGCTGCGGCGGACTACTATCGCCGCGGCCTGGCGCCGAAAATCCTGATCTCGAATATCGGTGCGACGCCGGCGGAGCAACTCGGCGTGTTGCAGTCGCACGTGCGCGCCAACGGCGAGGTGCTGCAGAAGCTCGGCGTGCCGGCGGCCGCCATCGAGCCGTTCGGCGATCACCTGTCCGATACCTTCACCGAGGCTACCGCGCTGCACGAATGGGCGGTTCGCAACGGCGCCCATCGCATCATCGTGCCGACGGATATCTTCGCGACCCGCCGCCTGCGCTGGACGCTGCACCGCGTCTTCGGCAATGACGCGGCGATCCTGGTTCCGGCGCTCAATCCGCCGGACTATCTGCGCGACAATTGGTGGAAGAACGAGCGCGGCGTCATCGGCTTCCAGAACGAAGTCATGAAATACCTGTACTACCGGCTCAAATATTGAATTCCCGCATGTCCGACGTTGCCGTCAGAGTGAACCACCTCGGTAAGAAATACCGCATCCGCCATCAGGGCCGCGACCGCTATGTCGCCTTGCGCGATGTCATCACCGACGGTTTTCGCAACGCACTTCGCGGCAGGGTGGGCGGCATGGCACCGGCCACCGAGGATTTTTGGGCGCTCAAGGATGTCTCCTTCGAGGTCAAGCGCGGCGAAGTCGTCGGCATCATCGGCCGCAACGGCGCCGGCAAATCGACGCTGCTCAAGGTGATCAGCCGCATCACCGAGCCCAACGAAGGGCGCATCGAGCTCACCGGGCGTGTCGCCAGCATGCTCGAGGTCGGCACCGGGTTTCATCCCGAATTGACCGGCCGCGAAAACATCTACCTCAACGGCGCCATTCTCGGCATGCGGCGCGCCGAGATCAAACGGCGGTTCGATGAGATCGTCGCCTTCGCTGATGTGGAAAATTTTCTCGATACGCCAGTCAAGCGGTTCTCATCCGGCATGTATGTGCGGCTCGCTTTCGCGGTCGCGGCGCATCTGGAAACCGAAATTTTGATCGTCGACGAGGTGCTCGCGGTCGGCGACGCCGAGTTCCAGAAAAAGTGCTTGGGAAAGATGTCGCAGGTCGCGGAAGGCGGCCGCACCGTGCTGTTCGTCAGCCACAATATGGGATCGATCCGGCGCCTGACCCGCCGCGCCATCCTGTTGGACCATGGCAAAGTCATGGTGGATGCCGCGGTCGAGACGGCCATCGACAACTACCTCAAGCAGGCGGCCGAGGGAATTTCCGGCGGCGTTTACCTGCGACAAACATCGCGACCGGCTGACCGGCCGTTCTTCGTCAATCGCGTGACGACGCGCAGGGAGCCCGATGGCGATCCGTCAAGCCAGTTCGATTGCGATCACCCGATTGCGATCTGCGTCGAATACACGGCAATGCGGCCGGTTCCGGGTCTCTACGGCTATTTGCAACTGCAGCGGCTGGACGGCACCGTCGTTTACGAGGGCGACAGCAACGACGCCGGCGTCAATCCGTTCGACCGGCTGCCGGCGGGTTCGGGCACGGCATGCATTACCGTCCCGGGGCGGATCCTGGGCGCAGGCGCCTATCAGATTTTTCTCAGCTTCGCCTCAGGCCTCGATGCCGCGGGACCGGGAATCGACGCCCCCGGCGTGGTCGGCGAGTTCAGGCTGGACGATACCAGCACGCGGCGCGGCAATCGCCGCAACGGATTTCTGTCGCTGAAACTGCCCTGGCAGATGGTGGAGCAACGGCAATGAGCTGCCTCGCCAACAGCAGCATCCTGCTCACCGGCGGCACCGGTTCGTTCGGGCAGGCGTTTGCCGCGATGACGCTGGCGAAATTCAGTCCCCGCCGGCTCGTGATCTATTCGCGCGACGAGATGAAGCAGTGGGAGATGGCGCGGCACTTCACCGATGACAAGCGCGTGCGCTTCTTCATCGGCGACGTGCGCGATGCCGACCGGCTGACGCGGGCGCTCGACGGCATCGACTATGTGGTTCACGCCGCCGCGCTGAAGATCGTTCCGACCGCGGAATACAATCCGTTCGAATGCGTCAAGACCAACATCATCGGCGCGATGAACCTGATCGACGTCTGCATCAATCGCGGCGTGAAACGGGTGGTCGCGCTGTCGACCGACAAGGCGAGCAGTCCGATCAACCTGTATGGCGCGACCAAGCTCGTCTCCGACAAGCTGTTCGTCGCCGGCAACGCCTATGCCGGCGGGCACGATACGCGGTTTGCCGTGGTGCGCTACGGCAACGTGATGGGCTCGCGCGGTTCCGTCATTCCGCTGTTCATGTCGCTCGCCGGGCAGGGGCCGCTGCCGATCACCGACCCGCAAATGACGCGTTTCATGGTCAAGCTGGAGCAGGGCGTCGAGCTGGTATGGCAGGCCTTCGACGACATGGAGGGCGGCGAAATCTACGTCCGCAAAGCCCCGTCCATGAAGGTCGTCGACATCGCCCGCGCGGTCGATCCGAACGCCGAGCCGCAGATCGTCGGCATCCGCCCCGGCGAGAAACTGCACGAGCAGATGATCAGCGCCGAGGATGCGCCGCACACTTACGAATACGACAGCTACTACAAGATCGTGCCGGCGATTAATTCATGGGGCAACGAGACCCGCGTCAAAAGCGGCCGGAAAGTCCCGGCGGATTTCGTCTACACGTCGGACACAAATCCCGAATGGATATCGGTCGAGACGCTGCGCGCTTGGATCGGGGCCAACCGCACGGCCATGGGATGACATGACCGTGCCGCACATTTCCTATGGCCGGCAGGATATCCGCGCGGAAGATGTCGAAGCGGTCGTATCGGTCTTGCGCTCCGACTGGCTCACGCAAGGGCCCACGGTACCGCGGTTCGAGGCGGCGCTGGCCAAGCTTTGCAGTGCCGAACACGCCGTCGTCGTCAACAGCGCCACCTCGGCGCTGCATATCGCCTGCGTGGCGCTGGGTCTCGGACCGGGCGATCGGCTGTGGACCTCGCCGAACACATTCACCGCTTCGGCGAATTGTGGCCTCTACTGCGGCGCGCAGGTCGATTTTGTCGACATCGACTTGCGGACCGGCAACATGAGTGCCGACGCGCTCGCGGCCAAGCTCGAACAGGCCGATAGGGATGGCTTGCTTCCCAAGATCGTGGTGCCGGTGCATTTCGCCGGCCAATCCTGCGACATGCGGCGTATCAAGGCGCTGGGCGAACGGTATGGTTTTCGGATCATCGAGGATGCCGCGCACGCCGTCGGCGGCAAATATCTCGGCGCCCCAGTCGGCGACTGCCGCTACTGCGACGTCGCCGTCTTCAGTTTCCATCCGGTCAAGATCATCACCACCGGCGAGGGCGGCGCGGCGCTGACCAACGACGCCGAACTTGCCGCGCGCATGGCCCGCCTGCGCAGCCACGGCACCACCCACGATCCGGCACGGATGGAGCGCAGTCACGACGGCGCCTGGTATTACGAAGTCGGCGAGCTCGGCTGGAATTACCGCATGACCGACATCCAGGCCGCGCTTGGCTGCAGCCAGATCGAGCGGGTCCATGACTATGTGGCGCGGCGCACGGCGCTCGCCGAACGCTACCACCGGCTCCTCGCCAATAGCGGGCTCACGCTGCCGTGGTGCGATCCCGACTGTGAGTCGGCGTGGCATCTCTATGTTGTCGGCTGGAACGCGGAGGCGTTCGGCATGTCCCGCGCCGATGCTTTTGCCAAACTCCGGGCCGCCGGAATTGGCGTTCAAGTCCATTATATTCCGCTCCACACCCATCCCTACTTCCGCAAGCTCGGCTTCCGGCCGGGTCAATATCCGAACGCCGAAGCGCACTACGCGCGCGCCATCACGATCCCGCTTTATGCCGCACTGACCGACGCGCAGCAGGACACCGTGGTCGATCAGATTCTGCGGCTCGCGGCTTAGGATGATCGTCGCCGTCATTCCGGCGCGCGGCGGCAGCAAACGCATTCCGCGCAAGAATATCCGCCCCTTCGCCGGCAAGCCGATCATCGCCCATTCGATCGCGGTCGCGCGCCAATGCGGCCTGTTCGATCGCATCATCGTTTCCACCGACGACGAGGAGATCGCGGGCGTGGCGCGCGATTTCGGCGCGGAAGCGTCGTTCCGGCGGCCGCCCGAATTGTCGGACGACCACATCGGCACCAATCCGGTCACGGCCCACGCGCTGGCCTGGCTCGCCGATCACGGCCAGGACGCCGAATTCGCCTGCTGCATCTACGCCACGGCGCCGTTCATCCAGGCCGACGATCTCCGGCGCGGCTACGACGCGCTTGTGAGAACGGGCAAGAGCTTCGCGTTCACGGTGACTACCTATGACTTTTCAATTCAACGCGCGATCCGTGTGATGCCTGGCGGCGGCGTCGCGCCGTTCTTTCCGCAGTGGATCGATTCCCGCTCGCAGGATCTCGACGCGGCGCATCACGACGCCGGGCAATTCTACTGGGGCCGGGCCGAGGCATTTCGCTCCGGACTTGCCCTGTTCGCGGCCGACTCGGTTGCCATCGCGCTGCCGCGCCATCGCGTTTGGGACATCGACACGCCGGAAGATTGGACCCGGGCCGAGCTGATGCATGCGGCCCTCGTTGCGACCGGCGAAATCGATAACCCGCTTTGACCGCTCGACCGATGCGTTTTTTGTTTCGAACCGATGCTTCGACCGCGATCGGCAGCGGCCACGTCGCGCGCTGCGCCAGTCTGGCGCAAGCCCTGGCGGCAGCCGGCCATGAGGTTCATTTTGTCTGCCGCGCCTTGGCCGGCGATCTCAACCACTGGCTCGAGGGCGAAGGTTTCCGCGTCCATAAAATCCGCGGAGTTGCAGACGCCGCCATGACGGAGTCGATGGATGCCGATGCGACGAAAAAGTCCGTTCCGGCACAGCGCTACGACTGGTTGATTGTCGATCACTATGAGCTGGGCGTTGCCTGGGAACGCGCCACGGCGGCCGTGACGACCCGCATATTCGTCATCGACGATCTCGGCCGCTATCACGATTGCCATTTGTTGCTTGACCAGAACTACAGGAATCCCACCCATGCGCAGTATGCAAGCCGTACGCCGCCCGGCTGCGAGGTGCTGCTCGGCCCGCACTTCGCGCTGCTGCGGCCGGAATTCGCGACGCAGCGCGCGGCGTCGCTGAACCGCCGCAGGGCAAGCGTGTCGCGGTTGCTGGTGTTCATGGGCGGCAGCGATCCGTCGAATGAGACCTGTAAGGCGCTGCATGGCATCGACCGCAGCGCCATGACGAATTTGGCGGTGGACGTCGTCATCGGCAGCGGCAATCCGCATCGGCAGGCGGTCGCGAACGCCTGCGCGGCGATGGATCGGACGACGTTGCACGTGCAGACGAAGCAGATGGCGCAATTGATGAGCGAGGCGGACTGCGCGATCGGCGCCGCCGGCACGGCAACGTGGGAACGATGTACGCTCGGCTTGCCGGCATTGGTTACGGTGCTTGCCGACAATCAGTCGGCGATTGCCGACGCGGTCGACGCCGCCGGCGCGCAGCGTCTGTTGGGCGGGCAGCGCGATCTGACTGCGGAGCACTATGCGCAGGCGCTCCGCGCGCTCGGCGCCGCCGATCTGGCTCGCATGTCGCAGGCTGCCGCCAGCATCTGCGACGGCGGGGGTGTGGAACGGGTCGCCGCACGGCTGACCGCCGGGCTCGACAATTCGGCCGGCATCATGAGCCGATTGAATGCCTGAAATCCTGATCGGCGAGCGCATGGTCGGCGACGGCCATCCGCCTTTCATCATCGCCGAGGCCGGCATCAACCATAATGGCGACGTCGAGACTGCGCTGGCGATGGTGCGGATCGCGCGCGACGCCGGCGCCGATGCCGTCAAATTTCAGACTTTCCGCGCGGCCGAGGTCGTCGGCGATCCGGCCCAGACCTATAGCTATCGATCCCAGGGCAAGGACGTCACGGAATCCATGCTGGCGATGTTTCGCCGCTGCGAATTGCCGCGCCAAGCGTGGTTTGCCATCAAAGTCGAATCCGACCGGCAGGGCATCATGTTCCTGTCCACGCCGCAAAACCGCACCGATCTCGATATTTTGCTCGAAGTCGGCGTCCCTGCTGTCAAGGTCGGCTCCGACGATTTCACCAATTTGCCGCTCCTGAAGAGCTACGCCACGACCGGTTTGCCGATCATCCTGTCGTGCGGGATGGCGGATATGACCGAAGTCCGCAATGCGCTCTCGGTCGTGGGTGCGCTCGACGGCTATCCGACGGTGCTGCTGTTGTGCACCTCGCAATATCCGACGCCGCCGGACGACGTGAACCTGCGCAAGCTCGCGACGTTGCGCGCGGCGTTTCCAAACCTGACGCTCGGGTATTCCGATCACACCCAAGGGCCGCTGGCGGCTTCGGTCGCGACGGCGTTCGGCGCGGCGGTGTTCGAGAAGCACTTCACCATGAGCCACGATCTGCCGGGACCCGACCATTGGTTCTCGGAAGATCCGGCCGGCCTCGCCGCATGGGTGCAGGCGATCCGAACCGCGCACGCCATGCTCGGCATCGCAGCGATGCAGCCGACCGCGGCCGAGCGGGACATGCGTGCGATCGCGCGCCGCAGTATTGTCGCCGTCCGCGATATCGCGCGCGGCCAAACCTTGACCGAGGATAATATCGGGCTTCGCCGCCCCGGCACCGGATTGCCCGCAGACATGTTCGAGCAGGCACTGGGACGTATCGCCACCCGCGATCTTCGAGCCGGCGAGGTGTTGAAACTGGGAGACTTCAGACCATGACCGGCCAAGCGGGAGCGCCGCAAGCCATGACCGCGGAGGAGTTTGCCCGGCTGTTCCGGCAAATGATGCAATTCAAGGAGAACCGCTTTCATCCCTTGGTCTGGATCGTCGGCGAGCCGGAAATCGGAGAAAACGTCTATATCGGTGGATTTTCCGAGGTCAACGCCATGGGCGCACGCGTGCGGATCGGCGCGCATTGCGATATCGCGTCGTTCGTCAGCATCAATTGCGCCGACTCGCACAAGCGTTGCATCGGTTTGATGGATGAGACCGAGCGCGCCGACATCACCATCGAGGACCATGTCTTCATCGGGTCACACTCGTTCATCAAGGGCGGCGTGCATATCGGCCATCACTCGGTGATCGGGGCGGGCACGATCGTCACGGCGCAAGTCATTCCGCCTTATTCGCTGGTGACCGGGAATCCGATGACGGTGAAGGCGGGGTACTACAAAGGCCCAATAGCAAAAGCCGGCCGCCATGATCCCGCATAATCGTCCGACACTGGGTTTGGAGGAGCAGCGCGCTGCCGATCGTGTGCTCGCGAGCGGCTGGATCGCTCAGGGCCGCGAGGTCGAGGCGTTCGAAAACGAGCTGTGCGGCTATCTCGGTCTGCCCGAAGGGCATGCGGTGGCGGTGTCGAGCGGTACGGCGGCGCTTTTTCTCGCGCTTTGGATTCTCGATGCCCAGGGCTCGACCGTAGCCTGTCCGGTCTATGCCTGCAGCGCTCTCGTCAACGCAATTCGGCTTGCGGGTGCCGACCCGCATTTCGTCGACACCGCGGCGGACCGTCCCAACATCGACCCGAGCAAGCTCGCGCGCGCGACGGCGGGCTTTTCGATCATACCGCATATGTTCGGCATGCCGGTCGACATCTCGGCCGCGACGAAGAACGGTGTCGTCGTCATCGAAGACTGCGCTCAGGCCCTCGGAGCCTCGTGTGCAGGCGCGCCGGTCGGCGTCAGCGGCCATGTCGGAATATTCTCATTCTACGCCACCAAGATGATGACCTCCGGTGGCGAGGGTGGAATGCTGGTGGCTCGCGACCGCGGTCTCGCCGACGCGGCCCGGGACTATCGCCAGTTCGACGGCCGGCACGATCGCAAGCCGCGTTTCAATTTCCAGATGACCGACCTGCAGGCGGCCATCGGCCGCGTGCAACTGCGCAAGCTGCCAGGCTTCGTCATGCGCCGGTGCGAGATATTTGCCCGCTATCGCGCTGCTGGATTCGACCTGCTTGACGAAAGGTCCGATGGCGTGCCGGTGCGCTATCGCAGCATCGTACGAACGCAAAGCCCGCGCGCCATCATCGACAATCTCGCGCGACAAGACATCAAGGCGATTGTGCCGGTCGAAGATTGGGAATTGCTCGGCCCCGCCGAGCAGTACCCGAATGCGGCCGCGCTGACGCGGACGGTCGTCTCGCTGCCGACCTATCCGTCGCTGAGCGACGAAGAGCTGTCTCGCATCATCGAAGTGCTGGGCAACGATGCAGTTCTTCAAGAAAATCGTGCCGGCAGCAAAAGGGGCCGCGGTTGATCCTGACCGCACACCAGCCGGTCTATCTGCCGTGGCTCGGCCTCTTTCATAAGATCGCGCTGGCCGAACGATTCTGCATATTCGACGTTGTTCAGTATCAGAAATACGACTACAACAACCGCAATCGCATCAAGACCGTTACGGGGCCGATATGGCTGTCGGTCCCGGTCGAGTCCAAGAACCACCTGAACAGCAAATTCTGCGATATCAAGATCGTGCAGGATGGTTGGAACAAAAAACATGCAAAGTCGATCCGTCTCGCTTATCAGAAGGCCCCATTCTTTGCCGAGTATATCGATCCGATCGAAGCGCATCTCCTCGGCAAGAATTATACGCATCTGACCGATCTCAATACCGAGATGCTCAAGCTGTTTCTGGACGTTCTCGGTATCGCAGTGGAATTAAACAAGGCATCGGATTTCGATTTTCATGGCAACAAGTCCGACCTGGTTCTCGACATGTGCCTGAAACTTCACGCCCAAAAATTCATCTTCGGCGAGCAAGGGAAGAACTACGCCGACGTGGAGTCGTTCTGCAGAAACGGCGTCCGGCCGTATTTTCAGAAATACGTCCACCCGACATATCGGCAAATCAATGGAGACTTCGTGCCGTACATGTCCGTCATCGACCTGCTTTTCAATGTCGGCCCCGACAGCAAGGCTGCCATCATGCGCGGCAATACGGCGCGTGTCGATGATCTGGAGACGCCGGATCGCGAGCTCATTTCCCCGATGCCGCAATCTCAAGCCCGATGAACTTCTCGATTGAATGGGATGGCGTTTATCGCAGCAACCAACAGCTCAGCCGCTGGCCGTGGTCAGACCTGGTGAGCTACATTTATCGTTACGCACGGCCGAGCGATGGCTTTCAGCGAGTGCTGGAGCTCGGCTGCGGCGCAGGCGCCAATATTCCGCTTTTTGAAAAACTCGGGACCGACTACCACGGCATCGAGGGTAGCCCGAGCATCGTTCAATCGCTGCACGATCAATTTCCAAATATCAAGGACAGGATAGTGGTTGGCGATTTTACCAAGACGATTCCGTTTGACGGCAAGTTCGACTTGGTCGTGGACCGCGGCTCGATCACTCACAACGTCACTTCGGCAATACACCGCACGCTCGGGATGATATTCTCCCGGCTCCGTGCCGGAGGAAAATTTATCGGAATCGACTGGTTCTCGACGGAACATTGCGACGCGCAACTCGGCGACGCTCTGGACGCTTGGACGAGAACGAATATCCGAAGCGGACAGTTGGCCGGAGTCGGCGCGGTGCATTTCACCGACCGCGAACACCTTTGCGAGCTTCTGCGCGGGTCGGGGTTCGAAATCGAGCGTCTGCAGCACAAACTGGTCGACACGGTCGTGCCGGAAGGCAACAACCGGTTCGCCGCGTGGAACTTTGTCGCGGTCAAACCATGACGACGTCTTCAGCCAGCGGAAATCGGCGCATTGCCGTCATCGTGGCTCATCCCGACGATGAAGTTTTGGGCTGCGGCGGCACGATACGGCGTCACACGCTTGCCGGCGACGAGGTGTGGACGATCATTCTGGCTGACGGCGAAACCAGCAGAGACGCCGCCGGCGAAAAGGCCATCGCCGGGCGCGAAGCGGCGATGCAGGCTGCCGCCAAAATCCTCGGCGTCCAGCACTGCGCAACCCATCGGCTGCCGGATAATCGCCTCGATACCGTGCCGCTCCTCGACCTGATCAAATTGGTGGAGCGGCACATTGGCGACATCGCGCCGGCCGAGGTTTATACCCACCATGCCGGCGATCTCAATGTCGATCATCGTCGCGTCCATCAGGCGGTCATGACCGCGTGCCGGCCGCAGCCGGGACAGTCCGTGACCCGGTTGTTGTGTTTCGAAACGCCGTCAAGCACCGAATGGCAGTCCGCGCCCGGCGAGGCGCCGTTCGTGCCGAACTGGTTCGTCGATATTTCCGATGTCCTCGAAACCAAGATGCAGGCGCTACGGGCCTACGGCCACGAGATGAAGCCGTGGCCGCATCCGCGCTCCTATGAAGGTGTCGAGCACCTTGCGCGCTGGCGCGGCGCGACCATCGGCTGCGCCGCCGCCGAAGCCTTCATGCTCGGCCGCGAGATACGGCGCTGACGCCGGAAATCGTTCAAAAGCCCGATGCCGCAAACGACAACAACCGCAATGCGCCAGGACCCAGGCAGGTCCATCGCGGGTGCGCGCAGCGCGGCGGACGGCAACCCGGCTTCGACGCGGCGCATGCCGTCCGGGCCAGATGCGCGCATCTTCGCGGCTTGCCACGGCACGCAGCTGCTGGTGATTGAGCACTTTCGGCGCCACTTGCAGCGGCCGCCGGCGCGTGAATTCCTGCTCTGGCATCCGATCGAAAACAACCCGGCCATGGATCGCTTTATGCATGCGGTCGTGCTGGAAGCCGGCTTTGACGGCATGCTCGACATGCGCGACTTCGAGTCGCTCAAGCCGAGAACCCAGGGCGCATTGTCGTGGTGGTTCGAATCGGCGCGGCGGTTGCGTAACGATGCCGCCACGCTGCGGGCCTGGATGTCGGCACACGACATCGACGAGGCGACTGTCGAGCTGTGGACGGACGAACCGATTCACTTCCACGCCATATTTCCGCGAGCGGCGCTTGGTCGGGCTCGGCACGTCAAAATCCCGCACTGTTTCAATCACGAAGATTGCACCATTGCGGGATGGAAAATGACGCTTGAAGCCAAGTGGGCCTCGGCGCCTTCACTCAAGAGATTCATTTTTCTGCCCTGGCAACGATGGACGTCCGGCGTGGACCTGCGGATGGAGCGGATCGTCTACGATCGGGCCTACACGTTCGATTTGCCCAGTCCGTGGAGCGCAAACAGCGTCGATGTATCCGGCCTGATCTCGCTGGACGCCTTTGCCGGCACCTATAGCGGGCTGCCGGGCGCGATGCGCGCCGAGGTCGACGGGCTGCTCGAGCAAATTCGGCAAAGCCCCAGGCCGCTGGTGCTGCTGCTGCTGTTCGGGCTCGGCACCGATGACGCTTTTCGCACGCTTTATCAGCGCTCGATCGCCCGAATTTTCGCCGCGCACGCCGCCCAGTTGCAAGGTTGCTCGCTGGTCGTGAAGTGGCACCCAGGCGCGACCGGGGCGCAGGAGCCCCTGCTCGTTGAATGGCTCAAAGCGAACGTTCCGGCGCAAATCCACGAAATCCGCCACCCGTTGAACCTGGAATTCATGCTGCCGCAGCTGCGGCCGGATTACGTCGTCGCCGGCCTGTGCGGCGGTCTGCCGATCGTGCGCGAGCTAGGCGCCGGGCGGCCGATCTTGCTTGCGGAGTGGCTGGAGTATTTTCTTGCAGAACGGCCCGCCGAGCGGCATGCGGTGACGCAATTCCTGCGCGGGATCGAGATTTGGTAATGGATGGCCGTGGATTTCCAATCCGGGCGTAGGTGCAGTCGAGGGCCGCTGTGCTGAAGCTCTTTTACGACGAACCCGAAGGCGACCGCTGGCTGCCGTTCGATCGCTATCCGAGGAGGATTGTGCGCCGTCTCGTGAGGGGCAAGCCGTTGATCTGGGGCCAACGGCGTATCTTCCTCAATCTTTGTGCCGGCCTCGATCGAATCGGCGTGCCGTATACCGTCAACGACTATCGATGGGCCAAGCGCAATCCCGCGGCGCTCGCCTGCATTGTCGGCAAACCATACGTGCTCGACCTGATGCCATGGAAAAATCCGATTCTGTTCGGCCCCAATGGGCCTTCACATCCACTGGAGGATCCGAATTTGCTTGATCGGCTGCCGATCAAAAAGATCCTTGTCCTTGGCCCCTGGAACGCAGCGATGTGTCGACCTTACTGGGGCGACACGGTCGAAGCATGGCAGGCTGGAATTGAAACCGATATCTGGCAACCGACGAATGCTTCGCGCAAAGATACCGACGTCTTGCTGTATGACAAGGTTCGCTGGGAGCACGATGGCTACGAGACATCGCTGATCGAGCCGATCCGGGCGCTGCTTCGTGCCCAAGGCCGCTCGGTTTGCGAACTCCGCTACGGCTTCTATCGCGAGGACGAGCTTCGTGCCGCGCTGGCGCGATGCAAGACCATGATCTTCCTGTGCGAGCATGAGACGCAAGGGATCGCCTATCAGCAGGCGCTGTCTTGCGGCGTGCCGATTCTGGCCTGGGACCGCGGCGGCTTTTGGCAGGACCCGGAGTTTTATCCGCACCGGGTCAAGTTTGCTCCGGTCAGCTCGGTGCCGTATTGGGACGATCGGTGCGGAATAAAGGTTGCATCGATCGATGAGTTCGACGACGCCTGGCGCCGGTTTTGGGACCGGTTTCAATCCGGTCACTTCAACTCGAGGAGTTATGTGCTTGAAAATTTGACGCTGGAGAAATGCGCGCGTCAATACATGCACCACGTCCGCGACGTGTCGAGCGATTGAGCGAACCGCACGGTGCTCGACCAGGACTAAGTTGCCGCCGACGGCGGCAATCGCCGGCTATTCGACCATCGTATCAAAACATCTCCTGAAAGATGAGGCGAGTTGAAGTGAGCGGCTTGGTCGAGCAGGAAAGTGAAGGGTCGGGGGTAACGCGACCTGGCGCGAAGAAGAAAATCAGCATCAACTTTGCCCGTTTCTGGGCCGGAGCGGCCGCCGATGAGCTGATCGATACCATCCTGATTGATCTCAAGCCG
This sequence comes from Xanthobacteraceae bacterium, assembly GCA_049584715.1. GTDB lineage: Bacteria > Pseudomonadota > Alphaproteobacteria > Rhizobiales > Xanthobacteraceae > BOG-931. Next base: position 27,981 of record JBAUYI010000146.1, on the reverse strand, counting down.
TATTTCGATTTCGAGATCTCCGCTACGCCGCGCGTGGTCCTCTATGGGCCCTATTCCGGCGCAATGCCCGAGGGCGATTACACCAAGGTCTTCATCGGCTGCGAGAACGTACGGCCGCTCATGGCAGAATGCGATTGGGCCTTCGGTGTCCTGCACGAGGACAATGTCCGCCATCCGCGTTACATGCGTTTCCAGCGCTGGGGCGACGATTCCCATCTTGTCCAGCAGGACAAGGACTGGGCGAAAGTTCTGAAATCAAAGACGCGATTTTGCGCCTTCCTGTATGCCAACAAGTGTCCTTATCGCGAGGCCTTCTTCCGCGCGCTGTCGCGTTACAAGCACGTCGACGCGCCGGGACGCTCGATGAACAACATGCCGGGCATCGACCCGGTGCCCGGGCAGATCGACTGGAAGGTGAAGGTCGAGTTCCTGCGTGCCTATAAATTCGTCGTCGCCTTCGAGAACAGCTCGGCGCCCGGCTACAACACCGAAAAACTCACTCACGCGATCGAGGCCGATGCCATGCCGATCTACTGGGGCGATCCCGAGATCGGCCGTTCGTTCAACCCCGGCCGCTTCATCAATGCGCACGATTGTCTGCCGAAGGCGCGCCAACTGGTGCCGCGGCTGCCCTACGCGGCGCATTCCATCCGCAACGCCGCGCCGACATTGCTGCAAAAGGTCAGCCGCCGTGTCAATGGCTATGCAAGCGAATTCGAGCAGCGCATCTGGGCTGCGGCGGGATTTGACGCGCTGGTGCAGCGGGTCGTCGCGCTCGATCGCGATGACACGCTGTATCTTTCCCACCAGCGACAGCCGTTTCTCATAGGCAATAGACTGCCGGACCGCTCAGCCTGGGTCGCGCGGTGGCAGGAAATTTTTGCGGCGACCTGAGTTGCACGGCGTCACGGGAGGATTTTGAATGGCGCGCGTTCATTTTCTCACCTTTGGCGACGGCTCGCCACAAACCAGAGGCGCAGCTACCAGGTTGCAAAGAGAGGCATTGCGATCTGGAGTTTTCACGACCATCGATTCCTATCACTTGAAGAGAATTCGCGACCAGTATCCCGCGTTCTGGAAGCAACATGGAAGTCTTCTTCTCAGCGCGAAAAGAGGACTCGGCTATTTTCTTTGGAAACCGTATTTGATATCGGCCAAGCTCGGCGAAATCGGCGAACACGATTTCCTCGTTTATGCAGATGCCGGCTGTGAAATGCCGGCCGGCACGACAAGCGAGCTTTTTGACCTGCTGCCAACGGAACCGGGGATCGACATAAGCGTGGTGCCGCTGGAACCATTTCACACGATGGAGCGATGGACGAACAATTGCTGCCTCATGCATCTCGATGGCGCAAGGAAATACTCCAATCGTCCGCAGATCGCCGCGACTTTTATGTTCATTCGCAATACGAAAGCATCGAGGAATCTTGCCGCAAGCTGGTTGGAATGGTCCGTGTTCAACGATTACTGCTGCCTCGTGGACCGGCCGGGAGAACTGGAAAGCGCGGTATTCTCGGAGCATCGGTGGGATCAGTCTATTTTCAGCCTGCTCGTTTATGATTTCGAGCAGAAGGGCGCGATCGGTCTGAAGCGGATAGACATTAAAAGAACGAGTGGCGCGGAATCCGCTATCGTGGGCACCCGCAACAGAACGCGCTTTCGATCAATCGGCGCCAACAAGTACAAGCGCAAGCTCCTGAGCAAATGTTATAGCGCCGCGGTGAGATTTTTTTGGAATGAGGAAAAATATCGCGCCGATCTTCGCGAGTCGCTGCGGAAGTAGCGACCGGAGCGCTCGGCGCCATATGCGTTCAGGCCACCTTCCGGTACCAGGCGTCGAACTTGGAGATGCCTGGATAGCGGCGTCCGCAGCCGTGCCGCTGCATCAGGCGGTCCAAACCCTGTTCCAGTTCGGTCGCGTTATGCTCGACTGAAAACAGCATGACATTCCATCGCGCGAAATCGAACGGCTCCAATATGTCGAGCTCGGACCCCTCGGTATCGATCGAGATATAGTCGATCTCGCGCGGCGCGTCGTGCTGCGCGAGGAGATCGTTCAGCGCGACGGTCTCGACCGCGACGACGGTGTGGTCCTGGCGCGCCCGGCGATGGCCGTCGTTCGATTCGTAGCAGACAATTGTCGCGAGCTCGGGATGTCTGGTCGCGGCAAAGGCCACGCGCTCCCCGCTGCGGGCGAAGACGCAACGCAGGTCGATGTCGGCCGTTCGGTTTTGCCTGAGCGCGGGATGCCAAGCGGGATTGGGCTCGGCCAGTACGCCGCGCCAGCCGAACTCGCGTTCGAGCAGGCAGGTATTGCTGAGGTTGACGCCGTCGGTGGCGCCGAATTCGACGAAATAGCCGTTGCGCTTATGCCGCGTCTCATGGAGAACCCAAAGGTCTTGGCGAAGTTGCGCAAAAGATTTGCCGTCACTGACGAGGTCGCGCGCGAACAGCGCTTCCTCGTCCGAGGCGTTGCGGATCAGGCCGGCGGCTTGCAAGAAATCGGGATCGAGAGTCTTGTCGAGCGCGGCCAAATGGCGGCGAAACGTGCCGCTTTTGATCAGAATTCGGGCGGCGCGGGCCAGGACCCGGTCGCGCAAGATGGGAATGATCGATCGCATCGGCATGACGAATGGAATGACCGCATAGCATACCCGACGGCCGATGCGAAAACATCCTGCGGCCAGGCGCCGTGATCGCGATGCCGCCCCGGGTCAGTATCGTCATTCCGTGCCGCAACGGCGTGGCGTGGCTCGGCGCGGCCATCGAGTCCTGTCTTGGCCAGAGCTGGCCGAACCTGCAGATCATCGTGGTGGATAACGGCTCGACCGACGGCAGCTTCGATCTGGCAAAACGGTACGAAGCTCGCGCGGTCACCGTGTTGACGTGCGAGCGGGCAGGGGCCAGTGCGGCACGCAATGCCGGGCTTGCCCATGCCGACGGCGACTTGATCCAATTCTTCGATGCCGACGATCTACTCGACGCCGAAAAGATCCGCCGGCAAGTCGAGCGCCTGAACGCGGCGCCGGCGGCATCGGTTGCGTCCGGAGCTTGGGCACGGTTCGTGCGCGATCCGAGCCAAGCCGTGTTCACGCTCGAAACAGTCTGGCGCGATTTTGCGCCGGAGGATTTTTTGATCGCGTCGTGGCTCGGCGGCGGCATGATGCCGAATTTTGCGTGGCTCACGCCGCGCACGGTGATCGAGCGCGCCGGGCCGTGGAACGAAACGCTGAGCGTCTACGATGACGGCGAATTTTTCTGCCGCGTCGTGCTGGCGTCGTCGGGCATCGTGTTTTGCGCCGACGCGCGCGGCTACTACCGGTCTGCGGGCGCGCTGACGCTCAGCAAGCGGCGCGACAGCCAAGCGCTCGCCTCGGCTTTTTCCGCCGTCGACTTGTCCTGCCGGCATCTGCTGCAACGGTGCGGCACGGCGGCGGCCAAAAAAGCCTGCGCCTCGCATTACCAGCGCTTCGCCTATGACGCCTATCCGCAAGCGGCGGAGCTCGTGGCGCAAGCGGAAAAGCGCGCCTTGGAATTGGGCGGCAGCGACTTGCGGGCCGGCGGCGGTCCGGCGTTTCAGATGCTGGCGCGCGCCTTGGGCTGGAAGCTCGGCAGACGCGCGCAGCTGGCATGGCGAACATTGCGCGGGCGGGCGGCCGCAGCGCCGGAATGAGTGGCCGGGACCGAGCGCGCATCGTCCTGATCAGCGGCAACAGCCTCTGCCACAATCCGCGGGTGATAAAGGCGGCGACGACGCTGGCGCGTCACGGCTACGACGTGCACGTGCTCGGCGCGTGGGTCGATGCGGATTTGAAAGCGCGCGATCGGACGATGCTCGCGCAAGCCCCATTCAGCTTCGAGCCGGCGTTCGATGCGACGCTGCCGGGATTTTCTTGCGCCGCGGCGCACGCGCTGCGACGGGCGCGGCGCAAGGCCGCCAACACGGTGTACGGTTTCACCGGATGGCAAAGCCGCGGTCAGCTCGGCTACGGCATCGGCCGCCTGCTGGCGAGGGCGCGGGCGCTTGCGGCGGACCTTTATACCGCGCACTCCGAGCCCGCCCTTTACGTCGCCTGGCGCCTCATGCGAGAGGGCCGTCGCGCCGGCGTCGACATGGAGGACTGGTATTCGCAGGATCTTCTCGCCGACGCCCGCGCGCGGCGGCCACTCGGCTTGCTGCAAAGGCTCGAAAGCGAGCTGTTGGTCAAAGGCGCCTATGCAACGTGTCCATCCCGCGCCATGAGCCAAGCAATGGCGGCGGCCTACGGCGGCAAACCGCCGGCCGTCATCTACAATGCCTTCCCCGCGGCGGACCGGGAGACAATGGACGGCATTCGCAAAGATCGGCGCGACACCGGCCTGCCGTCGATCTATTGGTTCTCGCAAACGCTCGGACCGGGCCGCGGGCTGGAAGACCTTATCGCCGCGCTGCCATTGCTCGACCGCGACGTCGAAATCCATTTGCGCGGCCGCGCCGCGCCGGGCATGGCGGAATGGATCAGATCGCAAACGCCAGCGCGTTGGCGGCAGCGCGTGTTCTTGCACCCGCTGGTGCCGAACGAAGAGCTGCTGTCGCGCCTTGCCGAGCACGATATCGGCTTTGCCGGCGAGCAGCCGTACTGCCGCAGCCGCGACCTCACCGTGACCAACAAAATCCTGCACGACCTGCTCGGCGGCCTCGCCGTCGTCGCGAGCGACACCGCGGGGCAACGGGAAGTGGCTATGCAGGCAAGTGGCGCCGTGACGCTCTATGAGGCGGGCAATCCGGCCGCGCTGGCGCAGGCGTTGCAGACGCTCATCGATTCCCCCGACGACCTGGCACGGGCCAAGGCCGCCTCGTTGCAAGCGGCGGAACGAACGTTTTGTTGGGAACAGCAGGAGCCAGTCCTGTTGCAAAATATCCAGGACGCGTTGCGTGAGACGCGCGCCGCGTCCCGCGTAACCCGTTCATGAGCGATACAAAATCCGGCCCGGCCCGGCGTGTTCTCCTGGTGACCGGCTCCTATGCGCCGACCATGATCGCCGACATGCAGCGCGCGCGGCAGCTCGCCTGGCAATTGCCCGAAGCCGGCTGGGAGGTCGAGATTTTGTGCCCCGGCACCCGCTACCAGCCGCCGTCCTGCAACGATGCGGACAGCGCGGAATTTTTTTCGCCTGCCGCCAAGGTGCACGCCGTGCCGCAGCGCGCAGCCGCGCTTTTCCGTTTTTTCGGCATCGGCACTATCGGGTTGCGTGCGCTGGTGCCGTCGTATCTTGCCGGCTGCAAATTGCTGGCCGCCCGCCGGTTCGATCTGATCTACTTTTCGACGGCGCAATTCCCGCTTTTCCTCCTCGGGCCGCTGTGGCGGCGCCGGTTCAAAATTCCCTACGTGCTCGATCTGCATGACCCGATCGACAGCGGTGCCGCGGCCACGCCGGGCGGCTGGAAACAGCGCGCGAGCCGGTTCTTCTCGCGCTTCATCGAGCGTCGCGCCGTTGCCACGGCTTCAGGACTGATCGCGGTATCGCCGCATTACCTCGCGCTGATGCGGGACCGATACGCTGACAAAAGGCCGCAATGGCTCGGGCCCGATCGGCAAGCGGTTATCCCTTTCGCCGTATTGCCGCGCGATCTGGAGGCGGCCGGCGCGGGATACGACAGCGGCGGCAACCCGGGCGGAGCCAGGCGCATCGTTTATGTGGGAACCGGCGGAGCGATCATGGCACACTCGTTTCGGCTCTTGTGCCAAACGTTGGCAGCGCTGCGTCAGCATCAGCCGCAATTGCTTGCGCATGTCCGCATCGCGCTTTACGGCACCGCAAGTGCAATGGTTGCGGGCACGGACACGCCGCTGGCGCGGATTGCCGGTGAATTCGGTCTCGCAGACCTGGTTTCCGAGTATCCGGCGCGCGTCACCTATCGCCGCAGCCTCGAACTGTTGCTGCAAAGCGACGGCGCGCTGGTGCTTGGCGTCGACGATGCGGGCTATATGCCCTCGAAACTCGCCACCTATGCATATTCCGGCAAACCGCTGTTGGCCTGCCTGCATCGCGACGGCCCGGCCTTTGCGATGTTGCGTGAAGAGCCGGCGCTCGGCCATGTTTTGTGGTTTTCGCAAACGCAGGAGATGCCGCTCGCCGATGCCGCGGCCGCGGTCGCGGCTTACCTCGAAGAGGTCGGAAGCGGCCGCACGTTTGCGCGCCAGGCGGAGCTCGCAGCGCACACCGCCGCGGCCATGGCGGCGCGCCATGCGCAATTGTTCGAAGCATGCCGGGATGATCGTTGAATGGGCGCGCGCCGGCGTATCGCGTTTGTCGTTTCGCACCCGATTCAATATCTCGTGCCGCTTTATCAAAAACTCGCCGGCCGGGACGACATCGCGGTCAAGGTTTTTTTCACCTGGCACGCCGGCGAGCGAGCGGTCGACGATCCGGGATTTGGCCGGCCGATCGCCTGGGATATTCCGCTCACCGACGGCTACGACTTCGAGACGGTGGCCAATGTCGCGTTCGACCCGGGAACCCACACATTCCTTGGCCTGCGCAACCCCATGCTGCTCGATCGCGTCATGTCATGGCAGCCCGATGCCGTGCATATCAACGGCTGGGCCTGGCTGTCGCATCTGCAATTGCTGTTTGCGTTGAAAAGGCGCGGCGTGCCGACGCTGTTCTTCGGCGACTCGCACCTGTTGGACGGCAAGACCGATGGACCGCGCTGGTGGATCAAATCGGCCGTGCTGCACCGGGTCTATTCCTGGCCGACCGCGTGCCTGTTCGCGGGTTCGGCCAACCGTGCCTATTTCGAAATTTTCGGCGTCTCGCCGCAACGGCTTTATCCCTGCCCACACGCAATCGACGTGGGCAGGTTCGCTGAGCCTGCCGCGCAACGGGAGGACGAGGCCGCGCGCTGGCGCTCCGAGCTTGGCATTGCCGCGGACTGCAAGGTTTTGCTCTATGCCGGAAAGTTCGAGGCGAAAAAGCGCCCCACGGACCTGATGCGGGCATTCGGTCGATTGACGGACCCTTCGCTCATGCTGGTGATGGTTGGCTCCGGCGAGCTGCAGAGCGAGATCGATGCGATCGCGGCGGGCGATCCGGCGCGATTTCGCGTTCTGCCGTTTCAAAACCAGAGCCGCATGCCGATCGTTTACCGATTGGGCGACATATTCGTCTTGCCATCGGCTTTTGGCGAGAGCTGGGGCCTTGCCGTCAATGAAGCTTTGGCGTGCGGGCGGCCGGTCATTGTCAGCGACCGCGTCGGCTGTGCGGCCGACACGGTCGATGCATCGTGCGGCCGGATATTTCGCGCGGACGATTGGGCCGCATTCGGCAGAGCGGTCGAAGCGATGTTCGGCGATCCGGATAAATTGGCTGACATGCGCCGCTCAACCGGCCAACGCGCGCGTGCATTCGACATCGGCGTCGCCGAGACGGCCCTTGTTGCAGCCGTGGATGGCATTCTTCATCAGACCGGGCATGCCCGGCTTATTTCGCAAAGAGGATAATACGTCGCGGCAATCCGGCCCGATCTATCTTCAATATGGAAGCGCGTCCCGTGGACCGGCGGAACTGGCGCGCGGCTTGATCGGCCGCTCCGCCCATCTGTGGATGTGGGACGAAAGTTCCCTTGCCGCCGCCCTCGATAAGACCGGATTCGTCAATATTCGTCGCTGCCGCTTCGGCGACTGCAAAGACGGCAAATTTAGTCTGGTCGAGGATGCCGGCCGTTTCTATGATGCCGATGAGGGCGGTGAGGAATGCGGCGTGGAAGCCATGAAGCCCGAAGGGCATTCGTGACATGAGCACTTTCGGGACATGAGCACTTTGGGGATATGAGCACTTTGGGGACCATGCCGCCGCCGGCGGCGTCGTATTCCGGCTCGTTCCGCGCGGTGGATTTGAGGCAGGCCGCAAATCTTCTGCGTTTGATCGCGCTGTGCTTATTGGCGGCAAGCCCGTTTGCGGTCGATCCGATCGCCTATATGTGCGTCACCATACCGGTGCTGGTGGCGCCGTTCCTTTGGGTCAGCTCCGGCGCTTTCGGCATACCGGTGCTGCCGGTGATCTCCGCTTTGTCTTACTTGTACTATGCGATGCCATTGCTCTCGGGCAATACACTTGCGGTCTATCGGCCTGAAGACCTGGTTTGGGCGGCGCTGTCGGTCGGACTGTTTCTGACCGCGGCATCCTTGGCGGCATGGCCGTTTATGGGCGATGGGCGCGGCCGCAAAAAAATGCCGCCGACAATTCGGGCGCCGGGTAAGGCCCGTCTTATCAAGACAAGGTCGGTGAACAACCTTGCCACGAACGATGAGCTGTATCGCCTGATCGTTATCGGTCTCGCCGCCGGCATCCTGTATTATTTGGCGCTTGCCTCCGGCGTTGCGAGTTCTCTCGGAACTGCAATCGGGGTGGTTCGTTCGGTCGCCGTCACCTTGACGTCGCTCGCCTGTTATTTGACCGGCTTTGCCCGCGGCGCAGGCTTGTTGACCGGCCAACGCTGGTTCGCCGCGCTTGCCGGCTTTCTTTTGGTCACGGCGCTCTCGATGAGCGGCCTGTTTCTTGTCGGCGGCGCGATCAACATTGCCGCAGCCTTGCTCGGTTACGTGCTGGCGGCAAAGCGCATTCCTTGGATCATGCTGGGCGTGGTTTTCGTGGTCTTGAGCATTCTCAACGCCGGAAAACTCAACATACGAAATGAATATTGGGAACGAGACAATCAGTCCTTGAAAAATTCCTCCATAATGCAAGTCCCCGGCATGATGGTGGACTGGTTCGCCGCCGGTATCGGCGGGACGGCATCGAAGGCGCTGGGCACCAGGGATCCGGAGAACAATTCGCTCCTGGAAAGGACTTCGCTGCTGCACATGGTTCTGGCCGTGCAAGAGGCGACGCCCAGCATCATTCCTTATCTCGAGGGCGGGACTTACGCGTTGTTGCCGTCCATGCTGGTGCCGCGCTTTTTGCAGCCCGATAAGACCGAAAGCCAAGCCGGCCTCAATCTGTTGAGCGTGCGCTATGGCCGCCAGCGCGCCGAGGACACCTACAAGACGACGCTCGGATGGGGCATGGTCGCGGAGGCCTATGCCAATTACGGCAACCCCGCCGTCATCATCGTCGGTGCGCTGTTTGGCGCATTCTGCGGCATGCTGATGCGGCTCAGCGCCACGGCCGCGCCGTTGTCGCTTGCCATGCTGATCGCAATTGCGTCAACGCTTGCGCTTTGCAACCTTGAGCTCGATGTCTCGTCCTTGGTTGTCAGTATGCTGCAGACCTACGGAGGAATTTTGCTATTTTCCGCGTTGCCGCGCGTTGTCAAGCGCCGGTCGGCGCCGGCCATGCCGCTTCGTCGTTCTGGCGCGCCTTAGCGCGCCGGTCTGCAAGACGCCGAGAAAAAAATAGTTCCGGACCGATGCGAATCCTGCACGTCGTGCCGACCTACCTGCCGGCGACGCGCTATGGCGGGCCGATCGTCGCCGTGCACAGCCTGTGCCGGGCGCTCGCCGCGCGCGGCCATGTGGTCGAAGTCTTCACCACCAGCATCGACGGGCCGACCGATACCGCGGTGCCGTACGATCGGCCGGTCATGCTGGACGGCGTAAAGGTCCGCTATTTTGCGTCGCGCCGGCTGCGCCGCTTGTCGTACGCGCCGTCCTTGATGCAATCGCTGCACGACGAAATATCGGGGGCCGACATCGTCCACCTGCATTCGGCTTTCCTGTGGCCGACCTGGCGGGCGGCGCGGTTGTCGCACAGGCGGCGCATACCGTATGTCGTTTCGCCGCGGGGCATGTTGGTCAAGACGCTGATCGCGAGCCGCAATCGTTTGATCAAGTCGGCATGGATTGCCTTGATCGAACGATCGAACCTGGAGCAGGCGGCGGCGATCCATGCGACGTCGGCGATCGAGGCCGAGGAGATCCAAAAATTCGGCTGGCGGCTGCCGCGCATCGTCGTTGTGCCGAACGGCGTCGATGCGATCGAACAACAAGCGCGCCAGCCCCCGCCGTCGGCGGACATAGCGGCGCTCGCCGGGCAGCAGCCGCTGGTACTGTTTTTCGGCCGGTTGGCGCAGGTGAAGGGGCTGGACCGGTTGCTGCGCGCTTTCGCCCGCACCCAGCGCGGCACGCTCGCCATTGTCGGCAACGATTATGAAGGGCTGGCGGCGGGCCTGTCCGACATGGCCCGCCAGCTGAAGATCGACGACCGCGTCCGCATGGTGCCGCGCACGATCGCGGAGGCGGACAAGGAGTGCATGTTTGCAGCGGCGCGGGTGTTCGTCCTGCCGTCCTATTCGGAAAGTTTCGGCAACGTCGTCCTGGAAGCCATGCAGCGCGGCCTGCCGGTCATCGTCACGCCGGACGTGGGCGCCGCCGAAGTCGTCAGGGAGTCCGGCGGCGGGATTGTCGCCGGCGGCGACGCGCAATCGCTCGGCGCGGCCATCGACCGGTTGACGGAAGATGCCGCCGGAGCGACGGCGATGGGGGAGGCCGGCCGCCGCCACGTCAGCGCGCACTGCGGCTGGTCGAGCGTCGCCGCGCGGATGGAAGCGCTCTATGGCGAATTGAAAGCGGGGCATTAGGACCGGCGTGCGCGACCTCATCACTCCCTTGATCATCACCTACAACGAGGCGCCGAATATCGCGCGCATGGTCGGCAAACTTTCGTGGGCGAAACGCATCGTCGTGATCGACAGCGGCAGCACCGACGCAACGCTGGACATGCTGCGAGGCTTCCCGCAGGTCGACGTGATCGCGCATCCATTCAGCGATTTCGCCAGCCAATGCAATTTCGGCCTTAGCCAAGTCGACACGCCATGGGTGCTGTCGCTCGATGCCGATTACGAGCTCAGCGATGCTTTGGTCGAGGAACTCGCCGGGCTGCGCGCTCCGGATGCCGTTACCGGTTACCGGGCGCGGTTCGTCTACCGCATTTACGGCCACGCTTTGCACGGCACGCTCTACCCGCCCCGGATCGTGCTCTACCGCAAGGATAAAGCGCGCTATGGCAATGAAGGCCACGGTCACCGCGTCGCCATCGACGGCGAAATCTTGCCGCTCGCCGGGGTCATCTATCACGACGACCGCAAACCCCTGGCGCGCTGGTTCGCTTCGCAGCAACGTTACGCGCAAGTCGAGGCCCGTTATCTCATCGAAACGCCGACCGTGAAGCTCAAGCGCAGCGACCGCATCCGCCGTCTGGGCTGGCTCGCGCCAATCGGCGTCTTGTTCTACGCGCTATTTGTCAAAGGCTGCATTTTGGATGGCTGGCCCGGCTGGTATTACGCGCTGCAGCGGCTTTGCGCCGAAACATTGATCGCGCTTGAAGTTCTTGAGCGGCGCTTGCGGGGAAGCGAAACGGGAGCGCCAAAGTGATGTCCGCCATGACCGCATTATCCGCGTAACGAAACGGGCGCATGCGCATCACCATCGTCATCGGCCCGTTCTATCCCATTCCGCCGGTGCTCGGCGGCGCGGTCGAGAAGGTGCATCTGCTGCTGGCCGGCGCCTATCGTGCCGCCGGTCATGATGTCACGATGATCTCGCGCCGCTATAAGAATTTTGCCGCCGACGAAGTCGTGGACGGCATCCGGCATATCCGTGTTCGCTCTACCGACCGCTCGTCGAGCCTGATCGTCAATTTGTTGCTGGATTTCATCTACGCCGTCCGCGTCGCTCGCGCGTTGCCGCCAGCGGATGTGACGATCACCAATGCGTTTTTTCTGCCGCTGGTTCTGCCGCATCGCCGCGCCGGCAAGATTTACGTCCAGGTCGGGCGCTATCCGAAGGGGCAGATGCTGCTGTATTGCCGCGCCGACCGGCTACAGGCGGTGTCACGGGCGGTGGGGCAGGCGATCGCGCGGCAGGTGCCTTGGCTCAAGCGCAAGATCGTCGTCATCCCCTATGCGATTCCCGACCTGTATTTTGCCAAGCCTGCGGATGCCGCGCGCGAGCCGGTCGTGCTCTATGTCGGCCGGATCGCCCGAGAGAAGGGCATTGACCTGTTGATTCAAGGGGTTGCGCGCCTGCGCCAGCAGGGCGATGCGATGGCGTCGCAGGGCTGGCGGCTGCGCGTCATCGGACCGCATGCGGTCGCCCAGGGCGGCGACGGCGTCGAATATTTGGAAAAACTGCAGGCGCTGGCGCAACGGCTCGGCGTCGGTTGCGAATTTTTGGGCCCGATCTTCGACCAGGACGCGTTGATCGGCGAATATCAACGCGGCGGCGTCTTCGTTTATCCAAGCCTCGCCGAAGCCGGCGAGTCGCTCGGGCTGGCGCCGCTGGAAGCCATGGCCACCGGCTGCGTTGCGATCGTCTCCGACCTGCGATGCTTTGACGATTATATCGAAGACGGCGTGACCGGGCTGCGGTTCGATCATCGCGGCGCGGATCCCGCGGGCGCGCTCGCCGTTCAACTTGCACGCTTGATCGGCAACCCGGAATTCCTGCACCAGGTCGCCGCTGCCGGGCGTGACAAGGCTGGAAATTTCCGCACGTCGGTCATTGCCCGCCGCATGCTCGACGATTTCAAATCTTTGCTTGCCGCGCCGGCCAATGGCGAAGGCACAGCGCGATGACGCCCATCCTGGTGACCGGCGGCGCGGGCTTTATCGGCAGTCACGCCTGCAAGGCGTTGCGCGCGGCCGGCTTCGATCCGATCAGTTATGACAACCTCCTGCGCGGCAACCCGGAGGCGGTGCAGTGGGGCGCGCTCGAGATCGGCGCGCTCGCTGACGGCGGCCGGTTGCGCGAGGTTTTGACACGCTGTCGTCCTGCCGCCGTCGTGCATTTCGCCGCGTTGGCTTATGTGGGAGAATCGACCGCCGACCCATTACTGTATTACCAGAACAATGTCGGCGGCACGGCGACGCTGCTCGACGCCATGCGCGACTGCGGCGTCAATAAAATCGTGTTGTCCTCGAGCTGCGCGGTTTACGGCGTGCCGGAAACCGTTCCGATCGCCGAAGATGCACGCTTTGCACCGGTCAATCCCTATGGCGCCACCAAGATGTTCTGCGAGCAGATTCTCAAGGACTGCGCCGCGGCGTTTGCGTTGAATTTCATCGCGCTGCGCTATTTCAATGCCGCGGGCGCCGATCCCGACGGCGGCATCGGCGAATGCCACGTTCCGGAGACCCACGTCATCCCGCTGTTGCTCGATGCCGCCGCAGGAGGGCGGGGGTTTACGATCTTCGGCGACGATTATCCGACCGCCGACGGCACCTGCGTGCGCGATTACGTCCATGTGACCGATCTTGCCGACGCTCATGTGCGGGCGCTGCGGGCATTGTTGGACGGCGCCGACAGCATGGCATTCAATCTTGGCGCTGGGCGCGGCTCTTCGGTGCGCGAACTGGTCGCCACTGTGCGCGAGATCACCGGCCGCGATTTTCCGGTGCAGTTCGGTCCGCGCCGGCCCGGCGATCCGCCCACTCTCATCGCCGATCCGGCGCGCGCGCGCGAACAGCTCGGCTGGCGGCCGCTTCACTCCGAGCTTGCGATGCAGGTGTCCCATGCCTGGGCTTGGCGCCAAGGCGGCGGAAAAACCTGGCAAAGAATGCGCGATTTGGCACCGACATTTTAGTGGAGCATGATCTTTTCCGAAAACCGGTATCCACTTTTCGGGATCATGCTCTAAGCCGATTTAACGATGCCGTCCGGCTCGTTCCTGGCCGCCGCCCCCGCCGCCGCATGGGGCAGCGCGACGACCTCGCCATAAGGACGATCAAGCATTGCGATCGAGATCGCCTTTTCATCGCGGCGGTCGCCGGTCGCCGACAGCATCCAGATTGTTCGTATAATAATTTTCAGATCGAGCCACAGCGATGCGTGGCGGATGTACCAGGCGTCCAGCGCATTTTTTTCATCGGCCGATATCAGCTTCCCGCCGCAAACCTGCGCCCACCCCGACAATCCCGGCCGCACCATGAGACGCACTTCGAGATCGTCAGGCTGATCCGCCGGCAATAACGGCCGCGGACCGACCAGCGACATATCGCCGGAGAGGATATTCCACAGCTGCGGCAATTCATCGAGGCGCGTCGTTTGCAGGAAACGCCCGATGGCGGACGGCTCCTGCGCCAAGCGCCGTTCCTTGGTTTGCCGGTCGAACAGCGTTTGCAGCGTGCGAAACTTGTAGAGGTAAAGCGGCGCGCCATTGCGTCCGACGCGCTGCTGCCAGAACACGACCGGGATGCCGACGTCGAGCAGGACCAGTCCGCAGACGACGACGGCGATCGGCGACAGCACGACGGCGGAGAAGAGCGCCAGCACCAGGTCGCCGGCGCGCTTGAGCGCCCAGAACGGGCGATTCAGCGATTTGCTGAAATCGTATTGCGGAGCGATTGCGACCGCATGCGGGTGAGCGACGACGACGCTCTCCGGCCGGTCCGTAGCGTCCTCGGAGATCAGGCGCTCGGGCAGGATTTGCAGCACGATGTCGAGTTTGCGGCATAGCCGGCTGACGTCGTCCCAGGAACTGGGCGCCAGGTCTTGCGGCTGTGCCGCCAGCACCACCTTGTCGATGCGCACGCCGTGCATGGCGTAGTCGGCGACGATCTTTTCCAGATCGGACGGGGCGCCGACGATGGGGTAGCCGTTGAGCGAGCGGTGCTTGAGCTTCGGCTCGTCGTCCAAAATCGCCACGATGCGATAGCGGTCCGGCGCCAGCTCCTCCACCATTTTGGTGAAGAACCAGGCGAGGCGGGACGCCTGGATGATGAGGACGTGATCGACGTCGTTGCCGGCTTGCGACAACGGCGTGTCGCGATAGCTTTGGCGCAGCCGCAACAAAACCCGTCCGCCCAATAACCCGGCAGCCAGCAGCAGGAAGTGCAGGATCGGGATCGACCGCGGCGCCTCTTCAAGTCGCGTCCACAGAAACGACGCCACGGCGGTCAGCGCCGCGATCAGCACGCAGGCCTTGAACAGCTCGAAAGCGTCGCGCAGCGAATAGAAACGGGAAATCGGCGAACTGGTCTGAAACCATTGAAAGACCAGAACCGAAACGAAGAACGAAATGACGCAGTACCGCGTCACGCCGGCCGGCGAGTAAATGGTGCCGTCACGCAGCAAAAATGCGGCCAATGGGCTGATGCCACCCCACAGCACGTCCAGCACCGCCACCCGCGACGCCAAAGGTGCGTAGGAAGAAGGCTTTTTCAGCCGAAGATTGGCCTTGGCCACAGCGAGTGCCCCAATAGGCGGTCAGCCGCTTCTGCCAGATGCAATAACGGCAACGGGACGTTGCGTCCATCAGATTCGCTGTGAGCAACAGCCAGCTAAATCACTGACGGCCAGTGGTTAATCCGTCGGCGCCGCCTCAGCTTTGCGAAAGTTCCACGAAACCGGTGTTAACGGCTCGGCCCGGGCGGGGCAGGGCCGGCGGCGCGCCGCCACAGCCACAGCGGCAGCCGCAGCAGCGGATAAAGGAAATGCAGATAGGGCGGCAGCGGCAGAGAAATAACATCGATAATGCCGACGGAAGCGGTGCGGCACTGGGCGGCAAAGAATGCCCATCCTCGGCCGAGCAAAAATTGCGTCCAAAAACTGCGCCATGCCGCCGGCGCGTCGCCGCGGGCCCGATCCGCCATTGCATCGGCGGCTATCGCGTAGAGTTTTCTGACCCGCGCGGTTCCTTGCAATTCCGACGCGAGGCCGTCCGGGAGCGGCAGGGCAAAGAGGCGCTGGCACAGCAGCAATGCCTGACCGGAACAGAATCCGGCACCCTTGGCTTGCGCATAGCGATGCAGATGCACGACATCGGTCGCCGCAATGAAGGCGTTGAGATCGGCAAGCCACTTCAGCCGCGACCAGGCATGATGGGCGCCGTGAATGCACAGATAGGCGAAAAGATCGTCGCGCGCCAAAGTGCGAATGCTCAAGCCATCGGCAACGACGACATTTTGCGTGGGCGAACCGGCGTGAACCTCCTCGAGCAGTTTTGGATTATCGGCGACGCGCCATTGCAATTCCGTGAGCGTGCCATGGCCCGGGTGAATGAATGCGACCTCCCGGGAATAGCGCATGACGGCACGGCGCTGCGGCGCGCTGAGACGGTCTGACGGAAACGAAAGCGCATAACCGTTGCGTTCGAGCAGCGCCATGGCGGCCAGGGCGCGTTCCGGCGAGACCAAAAGATCGATGTCGAGGGTGTGCTTTACCTTGAGCGAGCCGTAGGCGAGCTGCGCCAGCGCAACGCCCTTCAAAGCGACCGAAGGAACCTCCGCCGTGTCCAGCAGCTCCTGCAGCCGGCATGTCTCGGCCGCCAGCAGCAAGTTTTTTCGTGAAATCGCTTGCGCGCGCCGCGCAAATTCTGCCGCCGGCGCCGCGGGGAGCGGCACGCCCGCCGCCTGCAGCGCGTCGTAAACCAGGCCGACGACGCGTTGCCGCCGCGCCGCCAGGACAACGGCGTTCCAATCAGCGATCGGCGCGGCGGCGGCCTGAACCGCGGCATGACGGGATTGTGACGGCGGCCAACGGCAGCAGGCGGCGACGAGGGGAAACTCGGGCGAAGCCAGCGTGCCGGCCGCACACCTTCCGGGGATATCCGGGGCGGGTCGGCTCACGGGATTGCCGGGTGCTTTGCCATGCAGTCGGGAACTATCATCCGGGTCAGGCGCCAGCAACCGGCCTTGTGCCGCCCGCCACCATCACAAGGCGGTTGCGACCGCGCCGCGCTCCGGTCAGAATCGAAACAATCGAGTTTGCCGCTGCGGCGATCCCCATCGCCGGAACGGGCGAGGCAACGGGGCGAAGACGATGGCGAACAATCCGGCGGCCGAACGCGGGGTCAAATTATTGGAAAAATGTACGCTGTTCGCCGCTCTCGACGATAGGGCGCGCCGCGAGCTCGCCGAGCACGCTCACCTCCGCCACTTTGCCGCCGGTGACGCGATCTGCCGGATCGACGAGCACGGCGACAGCATGATGGCGGTGGTGCTCGGCGTGGTGCGGATTTCGCTGCCGGCGGTGCGGGGCAAGGAGATCATCCTCGCCGATCTCCGCGCCGGCGAAATGTTCGGTGAGATCGCGCTGCTCGACGGCAAGCCGCGTTCCGCCAATGCCACCGCGCTCACCAATTGCGAGCTGATGGTTCTGGAGCGCCGCGACGTGCTGCCGTTCCTGGAGCGCAATCCCGCGGCCTGCATGAAACTGATGACACTGCTTTGCGCGCGGATTCGCCGCTCCGACGAGCGCATGTCGGACATCGCCTTCTTCGACCTGCCGGCGCGGCTCGCCAAGACGCTGCTGAGCTACCCCGCCCAGGGCCACGGCGCGGCGAAATTGTCGCTGTCGCAGCGGGAACTCGCGGAAATGTCGGGCGGCACCCGCGAGAACGTCAACCGCTGCCTGCGCGACTGGCAGCGCCGCGGCATCCTGGAATTGAAGGATCGCTGGACCATCATCCTCAAGCCCGAGGCGCTGCGGGAACTGGTGACGTCGCCTTGAGGCTTGGCACTTGAAGGCTTGGCACTTGAAGACTTGGCACTTGAAGGCTTGGCACTTGAAGGCTTGGCACTTGAAGGCTTGGCATTTGAAGGCTAGCGCTGCGTCGCGCGCAATCAGGTTCCTCACCAAGCATTCACTGTGACATGCGGCACAGACGTTGGCGCCGGCAAAGTTCACTTACACCGCATCGGATGCGCCGCCGGCCAATATGACAAAACCATGTGGGGCCGGCGGCAAACTGGTGGAGGTCACCGATGTCACAATTATTTACGCGAGATGAGCGCCTGATCCTGGTGGATCCCGCGCACGGCCCGCTGTTGCGCAAGGTGACGCAGTGGGACCGGCTGGTCGCGATATTCACCGATCCAGATCTCATCGCGGTCGTGCTGTTCTGCGCCCTGGGCGCCTTACTGACGATTGCATTGATCCATTCTCTTCCCGGGTGGGTCGAGGTCATCGTAGCAGCCCAGCAAGTCCTCTGACGTACGGAGCCGCGCTTCGGATGACTTTCGAACGTGCCGCCGATTGGCCCGAGGTCGCGTCGCCTCGAATTGCGACTTTTCGCGCAAAAATGATGGTCGGTCAAAGCGTCGGATCCTGCACGACGTGGCTGGTGCGATTTTTCAGGCGCTGTCGCTTTAATCCGAACAAGTGGCCGTAACGGTCCAGCCGTCGAATTCCTCCTCCATGACGTCATCGCCGGTTGCGTCTTGCCCATATTCAAAGCGGACACGAGCGTTGTTTGGTGTGACGCATGGCACACCGGCTGCGGTGACGCGTGGCACAGCGCCCAACGGTCAGCGCCACCACATACCCCCTATAGCCGGTCACTCGACGGAGGTCGCCATGAGCACCCTCGACAAGAGTACCAAGACCGCTCGTCCGCCCCGCTTGATGTCGTTGCGCCACGTGAAGCAGGGTTTTGCCAACTGGTCGCGCCGCGCCCGCTCGCGCAAAGAGCTGATGAATCTCAGCGATCGATGCCTGCACGATATCGGCATCGCACGGCACAGTTCCGGTCTCAAATCGTGCAAGCCATTTTGGATGGCTTGAGCCTGCCGCGCGCCGCCGCCGCCGCGTTCAGGCGGCGATGGCTTCGAGCCGCCGCCCGGTCACCGCCGGTCCAAAGCCGCCGATGACGATGAACACCACCACCATGGCGCCGGCAATGAAGGTGAACACGCCGGTGGTGCCGTAATTGCCGAGCAGGAAGGCGATGATGAAGCCGGAGAAGATCGCGGAAAACCGGCTCCACGAATAGACGAAGCCCACCGCCTGGGCACGGATGCGGGTCGGATAGAGCTCGGCCTGATAGGCGTGGAACGAGAACGACATCCAGTTGTTGCACAGCGTGATCAGGAGGCCGCAGATAATAACGCCCACGGCGCCGGTCTGCTGCGTGAACAACAGGCCGAACACAGCGATGCCGATCGCGGCCCAGGCGATCTGCCATTTGCGTTCGAAGCGGTCGGCAAAGAAGACGCCGACCAGCGGACCGATCGGCGCCGCAATGGCGATGATGAAGGTATAGGCGAGCGACTTCGTCACCTCGATGCCTTGCGAGATCAATAGCGTCGCTACCCAGCTGGAGAAGCCATAATAGCCGATGGTCTGGAATAGATTGTAGATCACCAGCATGATGGTGCGGCCGCGATAGATCGGATTCCACATTTCGGTCCAGGCGCCGATCTTGCGCTCGGTCTCGCCGGCGACGATTTCCGGCGGCGGCAGCTCCTTGCCGGTCTCGGCGCGGGTGTGCCGCTCCATCTCCTCGACGATGCGCTCGGCTTCGGCAGTGCGGCCGTGCTGATCGAGCCAGCGCGGCGACTCTGGTAAGTTGCGGCGGATCCACCAGATCACCGCGGCGCCAAGCGAGCCGATGATGACCACCCAGCGCCAGCCTTCGAGGCCGAGGATGGTCAGCGGCACCAATTGCCAGGCGATAAAGGCCACCACCGGCACGGCGGTGAACATGATGAACTGGTTATAGGCGAAGGCCGGCCCGCGCTGATTCTTGGGCACCAGCTCCGACACGTAGGCGTCGACATTCACCAGTTCGACGCCGAGCCCGATGCTGGCGATCAACCGCCACAGATTGATGCCCGCCGCGGTGTCCTGGAACGCCATGATGAAGGCGCCGATCGAGTACCACAACAGCGCGAAGGTGAAGATCGAACGCCGGCCGAAGCGGTCGGATAGCCAGCTGAACACCAGGGTGCCGATGAACAGGCCGGTGAACAGCGCGGCGACGAAGCTGGCAAAGCCGTTCAGGTCGGACAGACTTTTGAACACTGCGGCGACGAATTTCGCAAAGCTGCTCAGGTCGGCCGCGCCCTGAGTGGGCGGGGTGAAGATTTTCGCCTTGAACAGCCCGATGGCGATATAGGCGGTGAAGAACAGATCGTAGAACTCGAACCAGCCGCCGAGCGACAACAGTGTTATCAGTTTGCGCGTGTAACGCGACGGCGGCAGCCGATCGAGCCGCGCCGCCACCGTGACCGTCATATCCGCCGCCATCGTCGTCCCCCCGGATTTTGATTTGTCCGTGATTTTTTACGAAAACCGGGGTCTTGTCGAGCGAGCGCCATGGTCCAAATAGGGATGGCCGCCACGGGGATTGCCCGCAGCCGACCGCCACGTGTATATGTCGCCGGCGCAAGCCCCAATCGCCGAGCGCCAGTGGTGAGCCATGCCTGAGATTTGCGCGGCCGAACAAGCCGATTTCAGTAAAACCTGGCAGCAGAACGGAACGGCCAAGGTGGCCGCGTTTCTCTCGCCGCAAGAGCTCGGCGAGCTGCGCAGCGCCGTGGATGCCAGCTACGACTTGCTGCGCCAGCACGCCGATGACGATCCGCCGACGCTGACCGAGTATCTGGCCCATCACTTCAAGCAGTGGGACGGCATCTGGGTGAAAGAGCTGCGGCCCTATCTCGACGGGGCGAGGCCGGATCTTCGCGCGCAGTTCGACAGCGCCATTGCCGCGGCGGAGCGGAGGTTTCGCGCGCTGTTCGATCAGAACTGGCGGCTTGAACCCAATTTCACGTTCGTCCGCCGCCACCGATCGGCCCGGAAATATCTGCCCTGGCACATCGATGCGGATGCGGCCGGCATCATCAACTCGACCGATTACTGCATCAATGCCTGGCTGCCGCTCGATTCGGTCGGCGACGTGCTGCCTTCGCTGGAGCTGATCCCCGGCTCGAACAAGACGATGCGGACTGTTCCGAGCCGGGAGGGAAAAGAAAAGGCGCGCGAGGACGATTGGGTCAAGGCCAATGTCGGCGGCGAATCCTGGGTGCCGCATGCCGTGCCGGGAGACGCGATCCTGTTCGATCATTGGACGTTGCACCGCACGCAGCGGATTGAGCAGGAGAACGCGGTGCGCACCAGCTGCGAATTCAGATTTGTCCGCACCGCGTGACCCGCGATACGACGCGCTGCGCCATGCTCATTCAGCCGGATCGATGACGAGCCCGCCGGATCACCGATGAGCGCAATCGCAGCGGCACCGGGCGAAGGCCACGGCGCGGGTGAAGCGACCCGGCTCATCATTGCCGCTTCGCTCGGCAATGCGCTCGAGTTCTACGAGATCCTGGTCTACGGCTATTTCGCCGTCATCATCGCGAAGGTATTTTTTCCGGCCGCCGACGAAGCCGTCTCGCTGCTGGTCACCTTCGGCACCTTCGGCGCCTCGTTCCTGGCGCGGCCGGTGGGCGCGATCTTTCTCGGCGCCTATGGCGACCGCAAGGGGCGTAAAGCTGCGCTGACGCTGTCGATTCTGTTGATGACCATCGGCACCGGGCTGATGACGGTGATGCCGAGCTACAGCACGCTCGGCATTTTTTCCCCGATCCTGGTGATCGCGGCGCGGCTGTTGCAGGGCTTTTCCGTCGGCGGCGAATTCGCGAGCTCGACCGCGTTCCTGGTCGAGCACCGGCCGGACCGCGCCGGCTTCTTCGCCAGCTGGCAATGGGCGAGTCAGGGCTTGGCGGCGCTGATCGCCACCGGCTTCGGCGTGCTGTTGACCAGCACCATGTCGGTCGCCGACCTGCAAAGCTGGGGCTGGCGCATTCCCTTCGCGTTCGGCCTCCTGATCGGGCCGGTCGGCTATTACGTGCGCAGCCGCATGAGCGAAACGCCGGAGTTTCTCGATCACGGCGCCGCACGCGCGCCGCTGCGCGAATTGCTGGTCGGGCAGTGGGATCGGCTCCTGCTCACCACCGGCGCGGTCGTCGCCTCGACCAGCTCGCAATACATGATCGTGTTCATGCCGGCCTACGCCATTAAAGAACTGCATCTGCCGCAGTCGGTCGGCTTCACGGCTGCGGTGCTGGCCGCGGCGTTGCAGACCTTGGTGGTGCCGTTGGTCGGGCTGTTGGTCGATAAAGTCGGGCAAATCCCGATCATGATCGGCGCAGCGATCCTGTTCGCCGTCACCGCTTATCCGGCCTTCGTGCTGCTCGGCGCCCACGCTTCGCTGCTCGTGCTGGTGCTGATGGTGTGCTGGCTCGGCCTGCTCAAATCGTTTTTCTCAGGCGCGCTGCCGTCATTGATGGCAAAGGTGTTCCCGACCGCGACGCGGGTCACCGGCATGTCGCTGAGCTACAACATCGCGGTGACGATCTTTGGCGGCTTTGCGCCGTTCTTCGCCCAGTCGCTCATCGACATCACCGGCTCGAAACTGGCGCCGAGCTATTACGTCATCGCAACGGCGCTCATCAGCCTCGCGGCCCTGATCGCGCTGCGCCGGCGCTTTCGGCTTTAGACAATGGCGTTCTTTACTCCACCTTCAAACCTTCGGCCTTGATGACGGGCCACCACTTGTCGATCTCGGCCTTGTAGAAAGCCGCAAGCGCTTGCGGGGTCTGTTGCTCGCGCGGCCAGACATCCTGGCCTTGCGCGGCAAAACTTTGCTGCACTTTCGGATCGGCGAGCGCGCTCACCACCGCGGCGTTGACCTTGGCGATGATATCCGGCGGCGTTGCCTTCGGCGCGAACAGTGCGTGCCAATAGGACACGTGCAGGCCTTGGGCGCCCGCCTCGTCGATGGTCGGGATGTCGGGCGCCAGATGCCAGCGCTGTTCGGTCATGACGGCGTAGGCCTTGATGGTGCCGGCGCGCACTTGCGTGATGGCGTTGGCGGCCTGATCGAACATGATGTCGACGCGGCCGGCCATCAAATCCTGCATCGCCGGCGCGCCGCCGCGATAGGGCACGAAGCCGAAGCGGGTGCCGGTGATTTTTTGAAAATATAGGCCGGCAACTTGGGCGCCGCCGGCGGCGCCGACGGTGCCGGCCTGCGCCTTGTCGGGATTGGTTTTGAGCCAGGCAATCAGCTCGCGCACGTCGCTCGCCGGAAAATCCTTGCGCGCGATGATGATTTGCGGCGTGTTGGCAATGAGCGCGATCGGCGCAAAATCGTTCACCACGTCGACCGCGAGATTATAGGTGACCGGGTTGACGACCTGGGTACTCCACTGGCCGATCAGCAAGGTATAGCCGTCCGGATCGGCGCGCGCGACCCGGGTGACGCCGATGGTGCCGCCGGCGCCGCCGACATTCTCGATGACGATCGGCTGGCCGAGCGCCGCCTCCAGGGGGCCTGACAGAATCCGCGCCAGCGCGTCCGACGGTCCGCCGGGTGGGAACGGCGCAATGATGGTGATCGGCCGCGACGGATAGGTCTGTGCCGCCGCAGCGCCCATACCGAGCGACACAAGCGCCGCGGCCCAAAACAGCGTCTTCCTGGCAAACCTTGTCATGGCTTCGTCCCGCGCTCAGACGGCAAGCTCAGCGCGCGATCGACCATCGCCAACAGCGCCGCGTGATCCCACATCTTATAGAGCGACGCGCCCATCTGGACCGGATCGCCGGCGTAATAACGCTCGTATTGCAATTGCCGCTGGCCGAATTGCGTGCCGGTGGCATCCCAGGCGAGTTTCGACAGGCGGATTTTGGCTTCGGCGTCGCGATCGGCGCCGCGGTAATAGCGATGAATATCGGCGCCGATCTCGGACTTGAGATCGGCTTCGGTCGGGTTCGCCAATAGGCCGCCGGCGCCGAGCACCTGGGTGAGCCGCACCATGCGCTCGTAGAAGCGCGGGATGTGGTAGCGCAGCGCCTGCAACGGTTCGAGCGCCGGCCGCAGCGTGCCGTGGCCAGTGCTTTCAGCTTTTTGCTCCGACATCAAGATCGCGCCTTCGATCAGTTGCAGATAGCCGATGCATTCGCCGATCTGCTCCTGCACGTGCAAGAAGCCGTCGGTCTTGACGCTGCGCGACAATGCTATCGCCAGCGCCGTCATGAATTCGCATTTGACCAGCCCCCGCATCGCCGTCTGATGCCCGGTGTGCCGTTGCAGGCCGGTGCGCGCGAACATCGTATTGGCCAGCTCGACCTTGCCGTGCAGGAAGACACGGTCCCACGGCACCAGCACGTCGTCGAAGATCGCCATGGCGTCGGGCTCCTCGAAGCGCGCGCCGAGCGGATGATCCCATTGCGATTGGTCGCCGGCATCGAACGGCTCGCGGCAGATGAAGCGCAGGCCCTTGGTGTCGGTCGGAATGCCGAAAGCGAGCGCGTATTTCTCCTCGCCGGGGCGCACCGAGAACGGCAGCGGATAGACCATGATCTCGTCGGCGGTCGGTCCGTGCGTCGCCAGCATCTTGGCGCCGCGCACGATCAGGCCGTCCTTGGTTTCTTCGACGATGCCGAGATAGGCGTATGCGTTGGCCTGCTGCGAGGCGGACTTGCTGCGGTCGACCGGCGGATTGACCAGGGTGTGGGTGAGAAACAGATCGTGGTCGCGGCAGTAGCGATAGTAGCGCTGCACGTTGTCGAAAGATTTGCCGCCGACCTCGGCGAAGAATTCCGGCGCGTCGGCGAGCGATGCCACCACCGCGTTGAGGAAGTCGGGCGAGCGCCCCATGGTGCCGAACGTAGTTTCGGCCCAGACCCGCATCGCCTTGCGGCGGTGCACCAGCTCGGCGTGGCTGCGCGGAATAATGAATGACACGCCGGCGGGCCCGTCACCGTCGTCGGGCAGATAGGTCATCGTCGAATGCAGCGCGGGATCGGTCTGGCAGTCGTAGAGCTGCGCCATCGCCGCGACCGGACGGCGAAACGCCGAATCGGTGGTGACATCGCCGACTTTGCGGCCGGCGATCCAGACATCGCGCGGATGCGCCTTGAGCCTGGAAATGTAGCTTTTGCCGTCACGTGCACCCATTTGCAGCACCTTTTGGCAGAACTTTTGACGCGGATTTGGTCACTGGCTTCAACAACCGGTTTTGACTGCGCTTTTCAAGCCCAAGTCGCGCCAAATGTCACGCCCATGTCGCACCGAATCGCTTCCCGCAGAGGCAGCGGAACCAGCCCAACCTCGTAAGCGTTGATGGATGCGGCGCCGAACAGGCGTTTCGCGTGGGGCATGCATTCCGGACCAGAAGAAAAAATGTGCGGCATTTGCGGTGAAGTGACCTTCGATGGAAGCGCCGCCGGCGGTTGCATTGCAGCCATGACGGAGCGAATGCACGCGCGCGGGCCGGACGCGGGCGGCGCCTTCATGCAGGATCGCGTCGCCTTCGGCCATCGGAGGCTGAGCATCATCGATCTCGCCGCTGCGTCGCAACAGCCGATGGTCGATCCGCAGCTCGGCTTGGCCATCGTGTTCAACGGCTGCATCTACAATTACCGGCAGCTGCGCAGTGAGCTTGCGGCCAAGGGGTACCGTTTTTTCTCGGAGGGGGACACTGAGGTCATCCTCAAGGCTTACGCCGAATGGGGCCCGCGCTGCGTCGAGCGCTTTTACGGCATGTTCGCGTTCGCGATCTGGGAGCGCAATTCCGGCCGCGTCGTGCTGGCGCGCGACCGGCTCGGCATCAAGCCGCTTTACTACACCGAGCGCCCCGGGCGCTTGCGGTTTGCCTCGACCTTGCCGGCGTTGCTTGCGGCCGGCGGCGTCGATACCAGGATCGATCCGGCGGCGCTGCACCATTACATGAGCCTGCACGCTGTCGTGCCGGCGCCCCTGACCATCCTCAAGGGCGTGAAAAAGCTGCCGGCGGCCACGATCTGTACCATCGAGCCCGACGGCCGCCGCCGCGAGGAAACTTACTGGCAGCTTGAAGTCGGCCCGCGGCCGGAAGATCGCCGCGTGACCGAAGCCGATTGGCAGGAAGCGATCCGGTTCAGCTTCGGCCGGGCGGTCGAGCGGCGGCGCGTCGCCGACGTTCCGGTCGGCGTGCTGCTGTCAGGCGGGCTCGACAGCTCGATCATCGTCGCCTTGCTCGCCGCCCAGGGCCAGAACGATTTACGAACTTTCTCCGTCGGTTTTGAGACCGTCGGCGAACTCAAGGGCGACGAGTTTTACTATTCCGATCTGATCGCGCAGCGCTTCGCCACTCGCCACGAACGGATTACCGTCGACTCTTCGCGGGCCATCGACGCGCTGCCGGGCACCATCGCCGCAATGTCCGAGCCGATGATGAGCCACGATGCGGTCGGCTTCTATCTGCTGTCGCAGCAAGTCGCCAAGCACGTGAAAGTCGCGCAAAGCGGCCAGGGCGCCGATGAGATTTTCGGCGGCTATCATTGGTACCAGACGATGATGCGGTCGAACGATCCGGCTGCGGACTATGCGCGGGTCTATTTCGACCGCGATCACGACGAGATGGGTGAAGCTCTATCGCCCGTGCTGATGAACGGCGACTACAGCGGCGAATTCGTGGAGAATTTTTTCGATTCTTGCGGTGGCGCAAGCGCGATCGACAAGACGCTGCAGCTCGATGCCCAAATCATGATGGTCGACGATCCGGTCAAGCGCGTCGACAATATGGCGATGGCATGGGGCCTGGAAACTCGCGTGCCGTTCCTCGATCACGAGGTGGTGGAGCTGGCGGCGCGGATTCCGGCCGCGCTGAAGGTGCGCGACGGCGGCAAATACATTCTCAAGGAAGCCTCGCGCGGCCTCGTTCCCGACGAAGTGATCGACCGGCCGAAGGGCTATTTCCCGGTGCCGGCGCTGAAATATCTGCGCGGGCCGTTTTACGATTTTGTCCGCAACGTGCTCAACGCGCCCATGGCGCGGCAGCGCGGACTTTTCAACCGCACCTATGTCGATCGGCTGTTGGCCGATCCCGAGGGTGAGCTGACGCCCAAGGGCCACTCCAAACTCTGGCAAATCGCAGTTCTCGAGTGCTGGCTGCAAACCCAACGAATCGAAAATGGGATTTGACCAACATGGAATTCAGATTCGATCCCCACGAGCGCCGCTTCCGCATCCGAACCCTGGTGCCGCCGGAACACGCCCGCATCTTCGCGCCGGACGACCTGTTTCAGTTCGGCATCGAGGAGGAATATTTCCTGTCCGATGCGCGCACGCTGCAGGTGCCCAAGGAGACGCCGGAGGCGCTGTTCGAGCTCGCCGGATGCGGCAACGCAGGGCGCATTGGCCGCGAGTTTCTCCAGGCCCAGATCGAGGTCGCAACCGAGCCGCATAGCGAGATCGGCGACGCGCGAACCGAGCTCAAGCGGTTGCGTCAGAACGTGGCGGCCGCCGCCGCGGCCCACGGCCTGACCA
Source organism: Xanthobacteraceae bacterium (assembly GCA_049584715.1). Taxonomy (GTDB): domain Bacteria; phylum Pseudomonadota; class Alphaproteobacteria; order Rhizobiales; family Xanthobacteraceae; genus BOG-931. The sequence goes on along the minus strand of JBAUYI010000146.1, from coordinate 972 downwards.
TCCTTGCCTGCGGCACCCATCCGTCGGCGCTCTGGCCCGAAGCGGTGCAGTCGCCCAAGGACCGCTACACCCATGTCATGGACGTGCTGCAGATGATCGGCCAGCGCAACATGCTGTGCGGCATGCACGTCCATGTCGAGTTTCCCGATCCGGCGCGCCGGGTCGACGTGATGACGCGCATGCTGCCGTATTTGCCGCTGTTCATAGCGCTGTCGACCTCGTCGCCGTTCTGGCAAGGCCGCGCCACTGGGCTGAAAGGCTATCGGCTCGCGGCCTACGATGAATTGCCGCGCACCGGGCTGCCCGAGCTGTTCCGCGGCAACGGCGACTACGACGAATATGTCGCGGCGATGATGCGCTCCGGCGCCATCAAGGATGCCAGCCATCTGTGGTGGGCGATCCGGCCGTCGCTGAAATATCCGACCTTGGAGCTGCGCGCGCCGGACTGCTGCACCCGGCTCGATGACGCCATTGCGTTAGCCGCGCTCTACCGGGTGCTGGCGCGTCACCTCTATCTCGATACCGCGCACAATGCCGGGCTGAGCGTGGTCGACCGCTCGATCGCCGTGGAGAACAAATGGCGGGCCCAGCGCTATGGCGTCAGCGGCACCTTTGCCAGCCGCTCGGGCGCGATCGCGGTCGGCGAGATGCTGGACCGGGTGCTGGACCTGGTCGCCGCCGACGCCGCGGCGCTCGGCTGCTCCGGCGAGGTCGAGCATTGCCGAAAGATCGCCGCCGAGGGCACCTCGGCCGAGGCCCAAGTGAAGATTTTTACTGAAAATGAACACGAAGGGGCCGATATTGCGCTCCATAAGGTGGCGCGATGGATTCGTGACACCACATTGGTGGCTTGACGGCTAGGTAAGGCCTTATGTGCCGCTGGATCGCATATCGCGGAGAAACGACCGCGCTCGAACATTACGTCACCGAGCCGGATCATTCGTTGATTTCCCAGAGCATCCACGCGCTCGA
>JBAUYI010000145.1:0-2456 GCA_049584715.1 Xanthobacteraceae bacterium | reverse complement strand
CCGGCATAGGCTTCACGCTGGGCAATTCGGCGCTGATCATCACCGGCGCGCTGGTCGGTTCCTCGGGCGCGATCCTGTCCTACATCATGTGCAAGGGCATGAACCGCTCGTTCATCTCGGTGATCCTCGGCGGCTTCGGCGGCGAGGTGGCGGGACCGGCGGCGGCCGCCGGCGACCGGCCGGTCAAGATCGGCTCGGCCGAGGACGCTGCCTTCATCCTCAAGAACGCCGGCAAGGTGATCATCGTGCCGGGCTACGGCATGGCGGTGGCGCAGGCGCAGCATGCGCTTCGTGAAATGGGCGACAAGCTCAAGCGCGAAGGCGTCGAGGTCAAATACGCCATCCATCCGGTGGCCGGCCGCATGCCGGGTCACATGAACGTGCTGCTCGCCGAAGCCAACGTGCCCTATGACGACGTGTTCGAGCTCGAGAACATCAATTCGGAATTCGCCCAGGCCGACGTCGCCTATGTGATCGGCGCCAACGACGTCACCAATCCGGCCGCCGAGGACGATCCGAAATCGCCGATCTACGGCATGCCGGTGCTGCAGGTGTGGAAGGCCGGCACGGTGATGTTCAACAAGCGCTCTTTGGCGTCCGGTTACGCCGGCATCGACAATCCGCTGTTTTACCGCGACAACACCATGATGCTGCTCGGCGACGCCAAGAAGATGACCGAGGAGATCGTCAAGGCGGTGTGAGGCGCGCATGGCCGATGACAATCCGCCGCCTCTGCGCGCGCGCCGGTGGACGCCGCCGCCCTCTGTCCCCGGACGATCGCCGCCGCGCAAATCCTATCGCTTTGTGCTTCGCCTCCTCGGCATTCCCATCGTCGCCGTCATCGGCGTGTTCATCTACAGCGGCATCCGCAACCGCATTGTTTTGCCGGAGTGCGATTCGGATCGCGCCCGAAAGTCGCTGGCGGAAGTACTTCAACAGTTCAAGTACGAGCCGACGGTATACGCGCCGATCAAGACCGTCTCCGCCACCAAGGACCAGGTCGTGTGCAGCGCCGTGCTGCCGCTGCCCGACGGCGGCTATGTTGCCGCCGACTTCACGTTCTACTGGGAAGGCGACAAGGCGAGCATGAAATATTCGGTGGCGCGCAAGGCAACCGACGACTCGTCGATTACACCGCCGTTGCGCTGAGCGTCATTGCGGCTTGCCGTAGCCGCCCGCCGTCGGCGTCTGGATGATGACCGCTTCGCCGGCGTCGATGACGGTGGCATCGCAGCCTTGCAGCTTTTCGATGGAGCCGTCCTTGCGCCGCACCGCATTCTCGCCAACCTGACCATCGCCGCCGCCAGCGAGCCCGAACGGCGGCACGCGGCGATGGCCGGACAAAATCGTGCATTCCATCTTTTCCAGGAACCGGATGGTGCGGCGGATGCCGTCGCCGGCGTTCCATTCGCCGCGCCCGCCGGAGTTTTTGCGGATGTGGAAATCTTCGAGCAGCACCGGATAGCGGAATTCCAGAATTTCCGGATCGGTCAGCCGCGTATTGGTCATATGGGTGTGCACGGCGTCGGTGCCGGGAAAGCCGGGGCCGGCCGGCGAGCCGGAGCAGATGGTCTCGTAATATTGATAGCGCGCATTGCCGAAATTGAGATTGTTCATGGTGCCCTGCGCCGCCGCCATGGCGCCGAGCGCGCCGAACAGGCAATTGGTCACCTCCTGCGAGGTCTCGACATTGCCGGCGACGACGGCGGCGGGGAATTCCGGCGTCAGCATCGACTGTTTCGGAATGACGATACGGATCGGCCGCAGGCAGCCGGCATTCATGGGAATATCATCGTCGACCATGACGCGGAACACGTAGAGCACGGCGGCGCGGGTCACCGGCTCGGGCGCGTTGAAGTTCGACGCCTGCTGCGGGCTGGTGCCTGTGAAATCGACAGTGGCTTCGCGCTTTTTCTTGTCGACCGCGATGCGCACTTTGATGGTGGAGCCCTGATCGGTCTCGATGCTGAAGCTTGAATCATGCAGCCGGTCGATGACGCGGCGCACGCTCTCCGCCGCATTGTCCTGGACGTGGCGCATATAGGCGCGCGCCACCGGCAGGGTGAAATAGCGTACCATCTTGCGCAACTCGCGCACGCCCATCTCGTTGGCGGCGATTTGCGCCTTGATGTCGTTGACGTTCTGCAGCGGATTGCGCGCCGGATATTTGGCGCCTTGCAACAGCTGATAGGTCTCCTTCTCGCGGAAGCGGCCGCGCTCGACCAGCTTGAAGTTGTCGATATAGACGCCTTCCTGCTCGATGGTCGTGGCATTGGGCGACATCGAGCCCGGCGAAATACCGCCGACATCGGCATGGTGGCCGCGCGAAGCGACCCAGAACAGAATCTTCCCGCGGTCGAATACCGGCGTGCAGACAGTGATATCAGGCAGATGCGTGCCGCCGTTATAGGGGGCGTTGATGGCGTAAACGTCGCCGGCGCGGACTCTGCCGCGGT
>JBAUYI010000144.1:0-11534 GCA_049584715.1 Xanthobacteraceae bacterium | reverse complement strand
GCGTGCGCTGCTCGAGCCGCTGCGCTTCGAGCAGGCGCCCCGCGGCATGGAGCTGGTTCAGCCGCTCGCGCAATTCGAGCTTTATGCCGGACAATGCCTGCAGCAGCGTCGGCCGCGGCGTCACGTAGTGCGAATTGGCGTAGATCTTGACGAATTCCAGCTCGTCGGTTTTTTGCCCGGTGAGCGGATCGAATTCGTGGATCGCTTCCACCTCGTCGCCGAACAGCGACACCCGCCAGGCGCGGTCCTCATAGTGCGCCGGGAAAATCTCGATGGCGTCGCCACGCACGCGGAACGAGCCGCGATGGAAATCCGCGGCGGTGCGCTTGTATTGCAGTGCGACGAGGTCGGCGAGCAACTGGCGCTGGTTGAGCTGCGCGCCGCGCTTGATCGAGAACGTCATCGCCGAATAGGTCTCGACCGAACCGATGCCGTAGATGCACGACACCGACGCCACGATGATGACGTCGTCGCGTTCCAGCAGCGCCCGCGTCGCCGAGTGCCGCATGCGGTCGATCTGCTCGTTGATCGAAGAGTCCTTCTCGATATAGGTGTCGGTGCGCGGGATATAGGCTTCCGGCTGGTAGTAGTCGTAATACGACACGAAATATTCGACGGCGTTGTCGGGAAAGAACGACCTGAACTCGCCGTAAAGCTGCGCCGCCAAGGTCTTGTTCGGCGCCAGGATCAGCGCCGGGCGCTGCGTCGCTTCGATCACCTTGGCGACGGTGAAGGTTTTGCCGGAGCCGGTGACGCCGAGCAGCACCTGGGTGCGGTCGTTGCGGCGCACGCCTTCGACCAGGTCGGCGATCGCCGTCGGCTGGTCGCCCTTGGGATCGAAATCCGACTTGATGACGAAGCGCCGCCCGCCTTCGGATTTATCCGGCCGCGGCGGCCGGTGCGGCGTCCAGATTTGGCTGGCGCCGTCGCGGGCGCGGAATTCCTCGCGGCCTTCGCGCAGCAAATGTTCGAGCGCCTGCATCGAGGCGGTGACGCCGAGCGTCATCGGCTGCGGCATCGGCCGGTGCCGCTTCTCGCGCTGCGACTGGAAAATGTCGGCAAGCTCGTCGCGACCTTCCGGCGGCTCGCCGGTCAGCGGCTTGGTCGGATCGCTGTCGCCATAGCCGAGCGCGTCGGCCAGTTCCGGATCGATGTCGACTGTTCCTTTGCCGACATAATCTGCCTGCGGGCGTTCGCCCAACCCCTCGGCCGATTTTCCTTGTGTCGATTTACGCGCCCGGTGTGCGGCGGAGAAATCGGCGCGGCGGTCGAATGAATTGTCCGGGGGTTGCTGCAAGCCGGACGCTTGCTCTTCCCCTCCCCCTTGTGGGGAGGGGATAGGGGTGGGGGTCGGGAGGGAACGCGCGTGCGTCAACGCACGCTCATGCGCGGTCGTCAACGATTTCGACTTTCCCTCCCGACCCCCCACCCCGCCCTCCCCCACAAGGGGGGAGGGAGAACCGGTTTGCGACCCGACTCCAGCGCGGCCGTGACCGATGGCGGGATTCAGAATGTCAGCGAGCGCCGGGTCGAGCGGCGACGCATCCGGCCGCGCCGCCTTGGCGCGGGTCGGCTTGGCCGGGTCTTTTTTCGAATGCTTGGCCGGATCGCGGTCGGGGCGTTTTGCCATGGCCTCAATATGGGTTGAGTCCGGTGGCGAGGAAAGTGCGGCCGCGTTACTCGAACTTGATGCCGGCGCGCTTGATCACTTCGCCCCATTTGGCCGAATCCGAAACGATCAGCGCGGCGAATTCCTCGGGCGTACCGCCGGCGGGCTCGTCGCCGGTCGCAGCGAAGTGTTCCTTGAAGGCCGCGGACTGGATTGCCCTGTTGATCGCCGCGTTGAGCTTGTCGATGACCGGCCGCGGCACGCCCGCGGGCGCGATAACGCCGCTCCAGGTCGGCGCCGAATAGCCCGGCACGCCGGCCTCGGCGATGGTCGGCAGATCGGGGAATGCCGGCGACCGACGGTCACCGCTCACGCCTAGCGCACGCACCGCGCCCGAGCGCGCGAACGGCGCGATCGAGTTGAGGCTCTCGAACATCAGTTGCACGCGCCCCGCGATCATGTCGTTGATCGCCGGCGCGCCGCCCTTGTAGGGCACGTGCACGATATCGGTGCCGGTCATGAACTTGAACAGCTCGCCGCCAACATGGCCGGGCGAACCATTGCTCGACGACGCATTCGAGAGTTTCCCCGGATTCTGCTTGGCATAGGCGACCAGCTCCTGGACGGTCTGGAACGGTGTCGTCGGCGATACCGCAAGCAGCAGGTGGCCCTTGGCCACGACCACGATCGGCTGAAAATCGCGCTCGATGACATAGGGCAGGTTGGCCACCAGGTGGCGCGTGATCGCCAGTGCGCCGATCGGTCCCATGCAGAGCGTGTAACCGTCGGGCGCCGCCTTCGCGGTGAGGTCGAGGCCGACGGTGAGCGCGCCACCCGGCCGGTCGTCGACGATGATTTGTTGGCCGATCTGCTCGGCCAGCGCGGCGCCGAGGATGCGCGCGACCGTATCGGTGGCGCTGCCGGCAGCCTGCGGCACGATGAGATGGATCGGCCGTTCGGGATATTCGGCGGCGGCGCCGGTCGTGAAGGCGCACACCAACAGGAAAACGGCGACTTGCAAGCGGCGCATAGGATGAATTCCCGGTCGGCGACAAAGCGATTGCAATCACAATAGCAAGTGCGACAAGCTTGCCCAAGACGGCGGCAATGCCGCATAGGGAGAGTACGTCCATGACCGCGCTCGACTTCGCGCCGCTGCTGGCTCCGGGGCTGCCGCCGCCGGCGGTCAAATTCAATGGCTTCCCGAAATACAATTTTACCGGCGGCCATAATGACGGCGAACAGATCCCGCTCGAACAGATCGTCAAGGCGGCCAACGACGTGCTGACGCGCGAAGGCCGGACGCTCGCGACCTACGGTCTCGAAAGCGGACCCCAGGGCTATCGGCGCTTACGCGAGTTCCTGGCGCAAAAGCTCAAGCGCACCGCGGGCATCACCTGCGACGCCGGCGAAATCCTGATCACATCGGGCTCGCTGCAAGCGCTTGATCTCGTCAACGGCATCCTGCTGGCGCGCGGCGATACCATCGTCACCGAGGCCGAGACCTATCAGGGTGCGCTCAATCGTTGGACCCGGCTCGGCGTCAACGCCGTCGGCATTCCGCTCGACGGCGAGGGCATGCGCCTGGACGCGCTCGCTACTGCGCTCGACGATCTCAAGCGTCGCGGCATCCGGCCGAAATACATCTATACCGTCCCGACCGTGCAAAATCCGACCGGCACGATTTTGAGCGAAGCGCGCCGTGCCGAGTTGCTGCGGCTCGCCGAACAACACGGCGTGCCGATTTTTGAGGACGATTGCTATTCCGACCTGATCTGGGACGGCCAACGGCCGCCGGCGCTGCACGCCATGAGCAAGCACGGCGGCGTCATCCATATCGGCTCGTTCTCGAAATCGATCGCGCCGGCGCTGCGCGTCGGCTACATCGTCGCCGACTGGAGCCTCATTTCGCGCATGCTGGCGATCAAGACCGACGCCGGCTCCGGCGCGCTGGAGCAGATGGTTTTGGGCGAATTCTGCCCGGCGCATTTCGACACCCACGTGCCGGCATTGACGCGCGGCCTGCGCAAGAAACTCGAAACCTTGATGGACGCGCTCAACGAGCAGTTCGGCACCGCGGCCGAATTCGCCGATCCGAAGGGCGGCATTTTCCTCTGGGTCAAGCTGCCGGACGAGGTCGATACGCTGAAACTTTATCAGCCGGCGCTCGCTGCCGGCGTCGCCATCAATCCGGGCCCGGAATGGACCACCGACAAAGCCTACGGCAAAAGCCGCACCCGGCTGTGCTTCGCCAATCCGTCCCACGAAGCGATCCGCGCCGGCGTCGCAGCGCTGGCCGAAGTCTGCCGCCGCGAATTCGGGGTGCCGAACCGGATTGCCAATGTGGAGCAGGTGCGAGCGTGACGCGACCAGTCGTCCCCGCGAAAGCGGGGACCCATAACCACCGCCTGCGCAAGAGTTGCTCTGACCGTGAGTATGGATTCCCGCTTGCGCGGGAATGACGCGCAGATCAAAACCCCTTCAGCACCTCACTGACATGCTCCACCTCGGGCGGCGAAGCAAAACAGTGGGCGACGTGCTTGCGCCATTCCTGGAAGTCAGCCGAGCCGCGAAAATCGACGGTATGATTCTCCACCGTCGCCCATTTGACGAACAGCCGGTAGCGGGCGGGCTTCTCGATCGAGCGTTGCAGCTCCAGGCCGTGGCAGCCCTTGGCACGCTGGAACACCGGCGCGGCGTTTTTCACGCCGGTCTCGAATTCGGCTTCCATACCGGGTTTGACGTCGATCTGTGCGATTTCGGTGATCATATTTTTGGCTCCCTGCGAATGAGGAAGCGTAGCCCGGATTGAGCGGTAGCGAAATCCGGGGCAAGCGGCGCAGCTTGCCTCGGATTTCGTTTTACTCAATCCGGGTTACGTTTGCTGGCGCCGCCGCAAAGCGCGCCGCGCGCAACACCATGGGCGTTTATCGATTGTCAGCGGCAGTGCAACCGGTGCCGAGGGCCTCGGTGTCGGCAAAAACTTTGGCGAATTCCGCGTAGCTGTCGCGCGGCACGTCGCTCTTGTGCAGGATGCCGTATTGCAAGGCGTGACGCACATAGTCGTCGATGTCCCGGTCGGCGGGCGTCGACCATTCGCTTTCGATCGCGGCCTTGGCGCGCGGGCCGCGCAGCGAAAAAATGTATTTCTCCCGGCCGCGCGTGGCGTAATAAGTCCGCACCGCCAGCAGGAGCCATTGTCGGTCGCCGCCGGTGCAGAGCGACCAGTCGAGCCGCCCGAGCAGGCGCTTGAACAGCGCGCGGTCCGACTCGGCCACCTTCATGTCGATCCTGATCAGCGGCTCGAAATCCGCCGGATCGTCGGAATCGGGCCGCGGCTGCCGGAACGCGCCGAGCGCCGGCTCGGTGTCGAAGATGGTGCGGGCGTGGCCGGCGATCAGCGAACCGTCGGCGGCAATCGGATCGTTTGGATCGAGCACGCGATGCGTGACGCGAGGCGCGAACAAGTAGGCAAAAGCGACCGCAACAAGCGCGATCATGCCCATCGTTCGGACGGCCGCAATCATTCAGTGCCCGCAATCTTGCCGCGCGGAATCGCCGTCCAATTGGGCGCTGACGTGCCTGAATTCCTGCGTCACGCGCGCTGAATTGACGGAGCCGTCGGCGGCTAAATTCGCCACCAGGTTAGCGATGTCCTTGGGAAAGTCGCCCGTACCGAAGGTGGCTCTGACATGGGCGGACTGCATGGCCTCGCGAACCCGAAGATCGAGCGGTGTGCCGAAGGCATGCTGCGCGCGCTCGAGCAGCGACGAATCCGCGCCGCGGCAGGTCTGCGTGCCGACGCAGGGCACGATGCTGATCCAGGCCCGCGCGTAGGCAACCACGGCCTTGATGTAATTCTTCTTCAGGACCTCGTTACATGGATCGTCGTGAAGGGCCTTGGCGTAATCGAGCACCTCGTTGCGCAAGCGATCGCGTATCGCGTCGTTGTCGCTGACCGAAGACTGCTCGAGCTTGGTGCGCGGATCGTCGGGATCGACGCGCTGAAAGGTCGGCAGCCGCGCATCGGGCTTCAGCGGCACGATAGTCGGGGTGAGCAGCCATTTGCCGCCGAGAAAGACGGCAAAGAACAGGCCGGCCGCGAGGGCGTAAAATCGAACGCTTTCCATGGCGCAATTCCCCTTGTCGGGGAAAGCTTTTACGCGCAGGGGCGTTAAAATACGCGCGACCGTGTTCGCAGCGGCCGGCGAAAATTGCAACGCTTGGTTTCCCCTTTATCACTCGATTGTCTAAAATGCGCGATGCTGCCGCCTATCCGAGCGGCGCACCAAAGACGCGGAAGATGGCGGGTCCGGCGATCAGAAACGCCAATAGCGCGGCGCGCATGGGCGGCGCTTTGACATCGGCGAGCAGCGACAATCCGGCGAGAGGCACGATGGCGGCGAGCGGCAGGTAATAGCGCGGATAGGCGTCCATCAGCCAACCGGTGGCGATATGCCGGCCGTAGCTGTAGGTGACGTGGATGGCAAAGGTCGCGACGAGCGCAATTGTTCCGGCGATGACGACGACGTCGAGCGCACTGTCCTGCCGGCGCCACAGCCGGCGCAGCGACAGCGCGACGCCCGTGAGCGCGCAGCCGAGCGCCGCAACCGGGATCGCCAGCATGGAATATTGCAAGACGTTGCGGTCGCCGAGCGCCGGCATCCAATCGGCGACGAAGGCGATGACGAAATAAATGATGTAGGCAGGAAAAGATTTCCTTGGCAGGTCGGCCCAGCCGGCGGTGCGGGCGCCGTCTTGCAGGAGCGCGATCTGCGCCGGCGTCTGCGGCGTCGGGCTGCCATATTGCACGGCGTATGTGATGTAAGGCGCGGCGGCCAGCGCAAACGCGAGCGCGATCGGCGTAAGCGCGCTCCAACTCAATCGCCGACGCCACAGCAAATAAGCGATAACGGCGCCGAGCATCGGGCCGATAAGCAGCAGCCCAGTCAGCTTGGCCCAACTCGCTGCGATCAAACCGAGCAGCGCGACTGCCAGCCAGCCGGTGCGATCGGTCGCAACGAGCTGCCAGGCGCCGAGCGTCGCCACGGCGCCGCCGAGAAACGCCAGATTGTCGTTGTTGATCGCACCGGCGATCGGCACCAGCACGGGAATGCACGCCAGCGGCACGGCGAAGGCGTAGAATTCGTGGCGCGGAAAACGCGCGGCGAGCCCGAGACCAAGCAGCGCGGCAAAGCCGAGCGATGCGATGGCGATGTCGATCAGGCGATGCGCCAGCAGCGCATGCGGCCGGCCTTCGAGCCGCGGCCCCAAAACCGCGAGCAGGTCATAGAACGGCGGCGGGTGATTGAGATAATTGGCGTCGCCGGTGAACTGGAAGCTTTGCGGGTCGAGAAGCAGCATCGCTGTCAGGTCCGGCCAGGCATCGCCGCTGCGCTGAATGTGCGCCACATAGGAGGCGTGGGCCACCTCGTCGAAACCGGCGGAAATTGCCTTGCGTTCTGCGCTGAACGCCGCAGAGAGAACGAACAACCCGAGGATCACCGCGGCGACGAAAAAATTTGTCGTCGCGGGGGCGGTCAGTGCGCCGGGCGTCGCATAGGCAGGGGTGCTGGACACGAGGGACACAAATGCGCCCGCAGGGGTTAAATATTCTTTAGGTGATCGCTAGACTGGGCGCTTCACCACCATCATCACGTAAAGGCTTGTCATGATCGACGTACATTACTGGACCACGCCGAACGGCCACAAAATCACGATTTTCCTCGAGGAAACCGGGCTGCCGTACAAGCTCATCCCGGTCAATATCGGCAAGGGCGAGCAGTTCAAGGCGGAGTTTCTGGCGGTGTCGCCGAACAACCGCATCCCCGCCATCGTCGATCACGACCCGGCCGGCGGCGGCAAGCCGATCGCGGTGTTCGAGTCCGGCGCCATCCTGCTCTATCTCGCCGACAAGACCGGCAAGTTCGCCGGCAACGATCTGCGCAGCCGCACCGAAACGATCGAATGGCTGTTCTGGCAGATGGGCGGCCTTGGTCCGATGGCCGGGCAGAACAATCACTTCAGCAATTACGCGGTCGAGAAATTGCAATACGCCATGGATCGCTATCGCAACGAAGTGAACCGGCTCTACGGCGTGATGAACGGGCGGCTGGCCGACCGGCCTTATCTCGCCGGCGATTATTCGATCGCCGACATGGCGAGCTATCCGTGGATCGTGCCGTGGGAGCGCCAGGGCCAGAAATTGTCCGACTTCCCGAACCTGCAGCGCTGGTTCGAAGCCATCAAGGCGCGGCCCGCGGTGGTCAAGGCCTACGAATGGACGCCCAAGATCAATCCCGGCCAAGGCGGCATCCGCACCGCCGAAGAGCGCGCGATTCTGTTCGGCCAGACCGCGCAGTCGGTAAACGCGGCCGCTCAGCGCGCGCAGTAATTTCGCCTCTCCCCTTGCGGGAGAGGCGTACGCGCGCCGCAGGCGCGCGGGTGAGGGCCTGTACGCCTGCGCGGGCTGCGGGCCCTCACCTGATCGCGCTGCGCGCGATCTGTCCTCTCCCGCAAGGGGCGAGGAAAATTTCTTCGATTTAATTCTGCCGCACGATGACGTGGGTGCCGACATTCACCCGCTCGTAGAGATCGGCCACGTCGTCATTGACCAGGCGGAAGCAGCCCGATGATACCGCCTGCCCGATGGTCTCCGGCGCGTTGGTGCCGTGGATGCGGTAGACGGTGTTGCCGAGATACATGGCGCGGGCGCCGAGCGGATTGCCGGGGCCGCCGGCCATGAAGCGCGGCAGATAGGGCTGGCGCGCGATCATCTCCGGCGGCGGATGCCAATCGGGCCATTCGGCCTTGCGCGAGATCTGCAACAGTCCTTGCCAGGTGAAGCCGTCGCGGCCGACGCCGATGCCGTAGCGGATGGCATAGGTCTCGTTCTCGATCAGATAGAGATGGCGCTCCGACGTATCGATGATGATGGTGCCGGGCGGCTGCTGCGAGCGATAGAACACCCGCTGCTTCTTGTATTCATCCGGCAGGGCGGCGTCGGTGTTGCCGTGGTCGATGCCGGGATCGACGTCTTTCATCGTCTCCGGATACTGGAAAACCGGCTGCGCCGGCACGCTCACCGACACGGCGCACAACATCGCCACGCCGATCAGTGCCACCAAGCTGTGCCGTCCTCGCTTCAATCCCAACCAAATCATGATCGTACTCTGTTCCCGACGCCGCGACGTTTCAATACCCGAATGCGTGATCGCGGCTTAAGCGGCATGCGGGAGTAGTATTATGGTGCCTTGTAAGGTCTCTCGGCGCGATGAAGCCCTCGTCTATTGGCTCGCGCCGCCGAGAAAGCCGGTAATTTTCCAGCCGGTGGCATCTTTGCTGTAGCACATCTGGTCGCCGCCGAGCGGCGCGATGGCGTCCATGGCGACGAAGCCGGATTTGCCGGACGGCGTCGCCACATGCAGCAAGGCCGGCGGGTTCGGATCGTTCGGCACCCCCGAATCCGGCAGCACGCGCACCAGGTTGAGCCCGAGCTTTTCGACGACCGGAGAGTTCGGCTGTGCCGCGGCGTGCACTTCGACGCCGTCCTTGAGCGGATAGCCCCATTCGGACGGATCGGTCTGCGTCGCCTCGCCGAGCGCTTGGAAGGCCTTCGGATCGATGGCCGGATCGGCCGGCGCGCAGAACACGCCTTTGTGGTCGGGCAATTCCGCGGCGGTCGGCTCGTTGCCATAGCCACCGATGACGGCCCAGCCGGAGCCGTCTTTGGCGGCAAGACCGACCGCCTTGTCGAGATTGTCGATGCCGGACTTTTTCGGGTCGGCCATGTCCTTGTCCTGGATCCAGAAGAAACCCTGGGCCACGACCAACCTGGCAAGCGCGGCGCGATCCTTCTTCGCCGTGACGTCGGCCAATTGCTTGCGGAAGGCAACGAAAGCGGCGTCGTCGTACGGCGCGGGCGGCTTGGCCGCGACCGGCGTATACGGCGTGATCGGCGGCGGTGGCGGCGGCTTGAGCGGCAGGATCTGCGGCTGTTGCTGGGCTTGCGCCAAAACGGACGCGGCCGCGAGGGTGGCTGTGGCCAGAACGGCAAGGATCAAAGTCGGGGCGAAAGAATAACGGCGCATTGCAGAGGCTCCCGGTGCGGTATCGGCGCAAAAATGCAATGGCGGCGGCTTAGCGGCGAAATGCGACCGTGGTGCGGCAGCGCGCCGCAGCCTGGTGGATTTTCGCCGCCACTGCGGTCGCCGTGGGCCGGCTTTCGTCGAATATGGCTTGGCGGTGCCGGCGAGCCGCTACGGCAGCAACGCTTGTTCGGCGGGACAGCCGAAAGCGATCCAGGACGCGATCACGCTCACCATGCATGTCATTTCAGAGCATCGAGCATGGCCTTGACGTCCTGCACATGCGGTCCGTCGGGAGCGAGAGCGAGATACTGCTTCAGCGCTTCGACGGCGCCGGGCGGCACGACGTACTTGTTGCTTTTGTCGACCGCTCCCTCGCCGTACAGCGCGGAGCCTTTGACGAAATAGGCATCCGCCTTTTTTGGATCGGCGGCGATCGCCTTGTCGCACACGGCGGCGGTCTTGGCCGCCGGCTGACCCATGTTGAACATGGTCGCGCAGACATTGAAGTAGGCGACGGCCGGATTGGGGCTGAGCGCCGCCGCCTTGTTGTACGCCGCGATAGCCGCGTCGTTGTTCTTGAGCTTCAAGTTGGCGTTGCCAATCGTCGTGTAGATCTGAGCAATGGCCGCCGGACTGGCATTCTTTCCCGCGAGCTCGATCGCGCGTTGATAGGATTGGAGCGAATCCGCGTAGTGACCCTGGTTCATTTGCGCGGTGCCCAGCGCTTCCGAATATTCCCAGCGTGGCTCGGATGCTGACAGTTCCTTCAAAGCTGCTTCCGCGCCCGGCCACTGCTTGGCGTCAAGCGCCGCCTGCGCCTTGGCCACGAGAGCGTTTTGGCTTTCGCTTTGCGCCGCCGGCAGCGGTGCGCCGACGCCAATCCGCGGCAAAGCGGTCGCGGCGAGTGCAAGACTCGCTAGCAATGCAACTACACTGAGTCTTCGTCGCATTGTTTCCCCCAAACCAAAGGTCGGTTTTCGTTGTGGTGATGGCATCGGCTTCGGCTCAAGCTGCCGCAAGCGATGCCGCGCTCACGCGCGCACGAATTCCTTGCCCTTATTGCCGGCCACGAAGCCGTTGAACACTTCGTTGACCGCGTGCCACGACTTCAGCTTCTTCATGTTGTCGAGCCAGCGTTTGATGTTGGGGTAGGCTGAGAGGTCGCAATCGATCAGCTCGCCGATCGACACGATGGCGGCGCCGAAATAGTCGGCGATGGTCAGCTCGTTGCCGCAGAGATATTGATTTTTCGGTCCGATCCAGTGGTCGTTGAGAATCTGCAGCCAATTTTTGGCGCCCTGCTGTCCCCAGGCGACGGCGCCGGCATGGGCCTCGTCGCTGCGCCGCTTGTGGTGCGGAAACAGCTGCGGGTAGACCAGCCCGTAACCAAAGTCGCGATAGAATTGGGTGTTGAGCCAGTCCATCACTTCGTTGACCTTGGCGCGCTTCTTCAAATCCTTCGGATAGGATGGCAGGTCATATTTGTCCGCGAGATATTTGAGGATCGCGGAGCCTTCCGTCAGGCGGAAATCGCCATCCTCGAGCCACGGCACCATGCGGTTGGGATTGCGTGAGGCGTAGGGCTCCTGATAGTGCGCCCCTTGGAGAATATCGATCGTCTCCTCGTCGCATGCGATGCCGTTCTCGGCGATGAGCAGCCGTACGGGACGGCATGCGGTCGATACCGGGTGCATGTAGAGCTTCATCGTTACGTCCTCCCATTATTCATTGCGGTCACATTGACGCGAGCTTACCATTTCCGCTCGCGTCGCAACACAATGTTCGCTCTGATCGGGTGGCGGCCTTGATCGCTTGGATGCTGGTTGTTCGTGTTG
>JBAUYI010000143.1:0-70308 GCA_049584715.1 Xanthobacteraceae bacterium | reverse complement strand
AACGCGTAGATCACCAGCGGCGGCGCGGCGGCCACCAGCGCGCCGGCCATCAGCATGCCCCATTTATAGACGTCGCCGCGAATGAGGCTCGTCACCGTGCCGACCGTGAGCACCTGCTGGTCGGCGGAATAAAGGAACGCCATCGGATAGACGAAGGCCGCCCACGATACCGTGAAGGCGAAGATCATCGCCGCGATGATGCCGGGAAGCGCCACCGGGATGAAGATCTTGGTGAGCATCTGCATATGGCCGGCGCCGTCGATCAGGGCCGCCTCGTCGAGCTCTTTTGGGATCGACTGGAAATAGCCGATCATGATCCAGGTGCAGAACGGCACCGTGAGCGTCGGATAGACCAGGATCATGCCCCAGTAGGAATTGAGCAACCCAACCGCCTTGACGATCTGGAACAGCGGGATGAAGAGCAGCGTGTCGGGCACGAGATAGGTCAGGAAGATTCCCGTCGCCAGGATGCTCGAGCCCCAGAACTTCATGCGGCCGAGCGAGAATGCCGCCAGCACGCTGACCACCATGGTGATCGCGACCGTGCTGACCGTCACGATAATCGTATTCTTGAAGAAGATCAGAAAATCGGTCTGCGTGAACAGGATCCTGAATTGATCCAGCGTGACGCCATCGGCGATGATCCACGGATTGGTCGCCATATGCGCCACCTCGGCGTCGCTCTTGAGCGCCGTGACGACCATGTAGAAGGGCGGGGTCAGAAAGAAGATCGCGAAGACGACAAGAAAGACATAGGACGTGATCAACGCCCAGCGGCGATTGCGGCTGAGGCTGGCGCGGACACCGAGACGTTCTTGCGGGGCGCGGGCGGCGACGGCGGCAGTGCTCATCCGATTTCCCTGCCGCGCTTGCGCACGCCGCGCAGGATGAAGATCGCCGCAAAGGCGAGGATCGGGAACATGAACAGCGACGTCGCGGCGCCGAGCGGCAGGTCGCCGGAGCGGATGCCGAGCATGAAGGAGTAGGTCGCGAACACATGCGTCATGTTGCGCGGCCCGCCCGCGGTCATGATCTGCACGATGTCGAAATTGGCAAACGTGACGATCAGCGAGAACAGCACGGTGATGGCGATGATGTTGCGCATCATCGGCAGCGTGATGTGGACGAATTTCTGCCAGGCGCTGGCGCCGTCGATGGAAGCGGCCTCATAGAGCTGTTCCGGGACCGATTTGAGCGCCGCCAGATACATGATCAAAAAGAACGGCGCGCCATACCACACATTCACGAGAATGACGGAAAAGCGCGCCCAATAGGGACTGCTCAGCCACGGGACTTCAGCGAAGCCGAGGCTCGAGAGGATATAGTTGAACGCCGAGTGGGTCGGATCGAACAGCCACCACCAGCCGAGCGACGACAGTGCCAGCGGAATGACCCACGGCACCAGCAGCATGCCGCGCCACTTGCGCTGCCCCTTGACCGGCAGGTTATTGATGAGGTGCGCGGTGATCAGCCCGATCAGCGCTTTGAAGAACACGGCGCTGAGCGCAAAGATAGCGGTCTGCTCCATCACCATCCAGAACACGTCGCGCGACAACAGGAAGGTGAAATTGCCGAGCCCGATGAAGCGGGTCTGCGACTTGTTCAGCATCGACAGGTAGATCGAGTACAGCGCCGGATAGAGCACGAGGCTCGTGATGATGACGATGAGCGGCAGGCACATCAGGAAGGCGATGGTCGAGCGGCGGCGCATGAACAGCCGCAAATTCCGGCTTGCCGAGGGTTGCAAGCTTACGCCTTGAAGGGCCGGAGACCGAAGCCCCGGCGACCAAGTCTGGACGGTGTCTGCCATTCACGCCGCTGATCCTTTCGGATCAGCCTCCCATCGCGTTTGACACATGCCGGCCCCCAAGGCCGGCATGTGGAGTAGCGGCGAACCGAAACGGGCCTTTAGCGCGCCAAAGTCTTAGGCGCGCTAAAGGTCTTAAGCGCGTAGCGTGCCTTCGAGCTCGTTCTCGGCCCACTTGATCACGGCATCGATCTTCTCGTTGCCCTGGGTAACCTTGGCGACCATCACGGTGTTGATCGCCTGGTTGTAGATCTGGGCGCCGACTTCGGAACGCGCCGGCGCGCCGGCCATCGAGGTCTGCTCGTCGCCGCGCGGCGGATAGCCGTAGACGGTGCCGACCGGCGGCTCGACGATCTTCCAGGTGTCGAGGTCGTACATGGTCTTGAACGACGGCAGGTCGTAGCCGAACGAGGCCTGGACCAGTTGCGCCACCGATTCCTTCTGCGAGATGTAGGTCAGCAGGTCCTTCGCCGCTGACTTGTTCTTGGAGAACGACCACACGCCGTAGAATTGCGGCAGTTGCCCGACGAACCGGCCCTTCGGGCCCTTCGGCATCGGATGGGTCCAGCAATTCGCCGCCACGGTCGGATTGTCGCGCTTGGCGACCGCCCAGGCGCTCGGCGGGTTCATGATGTTGGAGCCCTTGCCGGAAATCAGCCAGCGGTTATTGCCGGCGTCGTCCCAGGCGTAGACTTCCGGCGGGTTCACCGCCATCAGCTTCTTCATGTATTCGAGCGCCGCGCGGGTCTCGTCGGAGTTGACCTTGATGTTGTCCTTGGCGTCGACCATGACCACGCCGTAGGAATTGAACAGCGCGCCGACCCAATCGACCGCGTCGGAGGTCTGGCCCATGGGCAAGCCGACCGGGAAGCCGGCGGCGTGCAGCTTTTGCGCCGCCGTCAGATAAGTGTCCCAGGTCCAGGTATCGGTCTTGGCCTTGTCCCATTTCGCCTCGTCGGCGGGAAACAAGTCGCGCACGTCGATGCCGGCATGTTGCTGGAACAGGTCGAAGCGCGAGCAGCACGGTTTGACCTGGCTGCCGACCGCGGTCGGGATGCCGCGCCAGGCGCCTTTGATCTTGGCCAGATATTCGGCGACCGGGCTGATCGGGCCGTATTTCGTTGTCAGCTGGCCGACGACGTCATCGAGCGGCTCGAGCACGTTCTGGTGAATGCGGATGTTCCAGTCGCGATGCGACATGATGTCGTGGCCGGTGCCGGCTTGGGCTTCGGCCGCGGCGGTCAGCTTGTCCTTTTCACCTTGCGAGGTGATGTAGTCGATCTTGACCTCGCAATTGTTCTTGGCGCCCCACTCGTTGCAGAGCTTTGTGAAGGTGTTGTTGGCGCCGGGCACCCAATGGTCCCAGACGCCGAGCGCCAGCGATCCGGCGGCGTAACTGTCTCTCACGTAGGGCGCGGCAATGGCCGCGACGGAACCGAGCGCCGCGCTTTTGAGGATGTTGCGGCGGGTAGGGGAATTCAGGCGTGTTTGGGTCATCAGGTCCTCCGTTTGGCCGCCATGTTTTTCTAAGTTTATTGGCGTGGCGAAAAACATACTCTCATCGCGGGTAGCCCGCTAGAGCGCCTTTCGTTCAACGCGCAGCGATTTCTGCGACTTTTGCCCACGTTTGCGGCAGGCTTTGCGCCAATCATGACGCGTTGACGCGGCGTGTGGACAGGGCACCGGGAGCGCCATGCGGCTGGCCAAGTGCCAAGGCGTTAAGCTTTTGAAATGGCTTGCGATATCCGATCGTAATCGCAACATCCGCGGCAGCGGATACGGGCTAAAGACGTGGATCGGGCTTCAGCCGCCAATTGCGTTATATGGAAAGTAGCTGGCGCGCCGAGGTGTCATTAACACGAGAGACCAGGGCATGTTCGACAGGATTACATTCGACCCGAACATCATGGGCGGCCGGGCGTGCATTCGCGGGATGCGCATCCCGGTATCGGTGATCGTCGGCCAGATCGCCCATGGGGCGACATGGGAGCAAGTGCTCGACGGATATCCGGATCTCGAACGCGCGGACATTCAGCAGGCCATCGAGTACGCCGCGTGGCTGACGCATGAGGAAGTCCGAACCGTCTGACCGAGACAGCGGATGCGTTTTCCGGCCGACATGGGCGTATCGCTGCGGGTCGTGGAATGGCTGCGCTCATCCGGTCATGACGCAATCCATCTCCGCGACGAAGGCCTGCAAAAATTGCCGAACGGCGAAATCTTCCGCAAGGCGATCCGGGAACAGCGCGTCGTGCTGACATTCGATCTCGATTTCGGCGAGATCGTCGCGGCGGGCGGTGGAACAAGTAGCGTCAGCGTGATCCTGTTTCGGCTGCGCAACACGCGGGCTGACTTCGTGATCCGACGCCTCAAGAACGTGCTGGAACAATCGACGGAAGAACTGACGCAGGGAGCCGTGGTGCTGGTCGAGGATGACCGGCATCGCATGCGGCTGATGCCCATCGGCAAATGACAACGCGTTCGCCTACGCCTCTACGATGCCGCCCGGGCGGTCGCCTTGGGCTTCCTGCACCTCCACGAACCATACCACACGTACCATCGGGGCGCGGCCGTCAGGCGCGGATAACGGGCCGTCGATCTCGTATCTGGTGCCGAAGCGGGTTCGGCGCGATGCGGTGCTGGCCGATCCGCCCTTAGGAAAGATAGAAATAGGTTCTTGCGTGCCCGCGATAGTTGCGGAATCCTAGGGCCGAGGGGAGGGGGGTATGCGTGTAGCTGTTCTGCTTTTGGGGGCGCTAGCGCTTTGCGCGTGCGCCGTTAGCACCGTAAGTACCGTAAACCAACCAACCGTTGACGTTTCGACGGCACCTCGCCGTCCGCTCACGGCGGCCGAGAAAGCGGCATTAGCTCCGCTCTTGGCGCAGGATATGAAAGACCCGAACGCGGCTCAGTTTAAGTGGATGCCGGTCATCATAGCGAAGCGCGACAACATCACCGACTATTGCGGCCTCGTAAATGGCAAGAACACCTATGGCGGCTACACAGGGTATCACCGCTTCTATGCCTTCCTTACTGCCGACGCGAAAGGTCAATACACGCGCGGCGAAGCACGGGCATTCGAGGAACCGAATCGAGAAATAAATCCCATTGATCCGAGGTGGCTCAACGGCGTTTGCGAGCAATATGGTTACGTCGATTTCTCGCAAGCGCAGCCGTGACCCTCTGGTATCGGCGCGAAACGTAATGCGTAGGATGGGTTGAGCGGCAGCGAAACCCATCGTCTTTCGCCGAAACGATGTCATCGACGAGAAGACGCAAGCGGCGCTCAGCCAGATTGGCCGTGAAGAAAAAGCTGCCGCCGTAGATGAAGTTTCGCCGATAGTTCGTCACCGCGCGAGATAGCACAGCCGAGAGGTGATGGGTTTCGCGGAGTCTGTCATCGGGCCGGCCACTTCGGGCCGGAACCGTTGGCTCAACCCATCCTACGAGCGACAAAAAGACCGAATTGCCGCGCCGCAGCGAAATGACGCGATGGGCCAAGAGCGGTCATCCCGTTTGGCCGCCCGAACTGCTCCGGGCGATGTTCGATGTCGGCTACTTCCCCCCGAACACGCCGCGTCACCCGCTTGCTTAGTATTCATTGCATTGTAGACTAACCACAAAGCTGCGAGCGGGAAGTGCCGAAACCCCGAGGGCGAACCGCGGCCACCTGAGCCATCGGCGGGCGATCAAACTCACAACGCGACACATTCACGTGGCCGGTTATCCGGTCGCGTCGATCATACCTTGAGCCCAGAGGGGGCATTATGCGCAACATAGTATTCCTTCGCGTCCTGTTGTTTGCTGGTCTTGCGAGCGTGCTCGCATCGATCCTGCCCACGACCGCTCAAGCGGGACTGACCACTTGGGTGTCCGGCACCGGTAATGACAGCAATTCTTCAAGCGGCTGTCAGGTCACTGCGCCCTGCCGGAGCCTAGGAACGGCAATATCGGAAACCACTGCGGGTGGAACTGTGTTTTGCGCTGGCACGACCGGCTCGGCGCTTGTGATTGGCTCCTCCTTGACTATCGCGCAGGACGTCACGATCGACTGCAGCCAAGGTACCTTGGCAAGTCCTGCTAGTTGCAATGGGGGTAACGGCATTATCATCAACGCCGGTGTCAAAGTCACACTTCGGGGTCTGACAATTTACAGTGTAGACCCGCCCAGCTGCTTTCCAGGGGACATCGGGGTCAATATCACCGCTGCGGCCTCGGTTCGGATAGAGAACTGTAAGATTTTCGGATTTAGCAGCGCTGGCATTGTGGTGGCACCAAGTTCGGGGCTTGCCGTGGTCAAAATTCAGGATTCGACCATTACACAAAATGGCAGCGGGGTATTGGTCACACCGACTGGCACCGGGAACGTGTCGATCTCGATCGATCGATCGCGTGTCGAAAGCAACAATGGTGGCGGCGTGAAAACGACCACGGCCACGACCAGCGGCCAGATCAACGCTTCGATCTCGGATAGTTCCGTGAGCTTCAATAGTGGCAACGGTCTGAACGTGGTTAGCGGCTCCGGCGCACCAAATACGGTGGCCCTGACCCGCGACATCATCGCTTTAAACGGCGTGTCGGGAGTTCAAGCGAATGGTGGGACCTCTGCCGCGCTCATCGACACGACGTTGCTCGACAGCAATGTAAATGCGCTTGAAGCCGTCGGCGGCGGTAGGATTTTGACTTATGGCAATAACCGCATAATCGGCTCTGCCGGCACGGGCTTCACGAGCACGACGCCGCTGCAATAGCGGTTAGAAATGGCGCGGGGCGAGCATTCGGCCGGCCCCGCGCCGAGGTGATCGAATAAAATGTCCAAGCGTTTATTTGCGGCGCAAACAGAAAGCCACTGCGATGACCGCTATGGGTCATTTTCGACCGATCCGACCAGTCTTGCCCGGGCGAGGACGGTAGGGCGGATTATTTAGCCAAAGGGGTAATCCGCCGCCTCCCGGCAATCGGACTTATTAGGCCAATCCGCCCCTTGCGCGTAGGATGGGTTGAGCGGCAGCGAAACCCATCATCTTCGTCGAAACTCGATCGATCGTCGGCCGCATCGGCCGCCCAATCGAGTGCCGAGAGGTCTTTCCAACCGTAGCCCGGATTGAGCGCAGCGAAATCCGGGTTCAGCAAAGTAGCTCGCTTGGAGGTAAGCGAATGCGCAATTCGTACCACAACTCGGCCCCGGATTTCGCTGCGCTCAATCCGGGCTACGCTTGCTGCGCTCCCCTTTAATTTCCTAGCGCTGCTATTATGCGCATCAGTAGGCTAGTATTTGCAACGCATTTAGGCTGAAGCGGCATCAATGTTCGACGATGAACCAGATGACGAGCGCAAGCCCTCACATCTTACGAGGACGCTGTGGCGATATATGAGCTTCGCCAAGTTCCTTTGGCTTCTCCAAAACAAGAAACTCTGGCTTGCCCGCGCAGATACGTTAAACGACCCCTGGGAGCTCGCCTTAGCAGGCGATCAGCTCCAGCACGTCATCTTGCGACGGCCAATACGCCACCTCGGTTCGCCTGAACCGGAGGAGGACATTATGGATAGGGCCGTGAGGATCAATAAGCTGTGGCGCGAAAGCACGTTTATCAGCTGTTGGTCGAGCGCCGAACACGAATCCTATGCGCTATGGAAGCTCTTTTGCGGATCAAGCGATGGAGTCGCGCTATGCGTCCCTCTGCGTTCGCTGCAGCTGGCGTTGGGCAAGGTCAAGCTATATGTCGTCACCTATGATAATCCCGGCACCGAATTGCGCACGCCGGATGCCCTTAGTTTGGCTACCAAAAAACGGCTCATGTTCGATTACGAGCGCGAGGTTCGCGCAATCGCCACAACCGAAACATCCGACCCCAAACTGACCAAGGGCGAATTTGGCTTCACCTACGAAATCGATCCGGAAGCACTCATCAAGTCAATAGCGGTTCACCCGGAAGCCGACACCACTTTGATGGAGGCCGTCGCCCGCGCCGTCGACGATTATGCGCCTAAACTCAGAGACAAGGTCAGTTGGTCAGCGATGCGAGAGCCCCCACCCTTGCTCAAGAAGTAATACCCACGCGCCACACAATATGCTCAATATGTTGCCAGGTTGATTCATCCGGGCAAGAGTCATGCTAACCATCAACAATAAAAAAGACCTTGAACGTCTTATTGCCGAGGGGGTCAAGGAAAGCTTGACGCTCGACTACAAAGCTTCGCCCGCGCTCGATAAAGCGGACAAGAAACGCGACGAGCTTTGCAAAGACGTTACATCTTTTGCCAATTCAGCAGGCGGTCAAATCGTCTACGGGATGGAAGAGGACAAGCACGTCCCAACCAAACTGGACGACGGTGCGGCTCCAGAAATTACGAAAGAGTGGGTTGAGCAAGTCATCGACTCTCGCGTCCAGCCGCGCATCGAGGGACTTGTAATTACTCCGATTGACCTCGCAAAAGGGCCCGGCTTCGTCATAACCATTCCGCAAGCTACAACCCGAGCGCCGCATCAAGCGCCGGACAAGCGCTATTACAAGCGACAGAATTTTCAATCTACGCCCATGGAGGATTACGAGGTAAAGGACACTCTACGCCGCGCCACCACTCCTGACCTCTTCGTGACTGTATCTTTCTTGAAGGGCGAGCGGGCCCGACTTATGTACGCGTCCAACCACGAACTCTCGCAGCCCGTCTATCTTCTCACGAAGATAGGTAACCGCTCTCCACAGCCAGCGCAGCATATTCTTGTCCGCATCGGTATCGATGAAAATATTACAATCGCGGGCCTCCCTCAGATTTGGGGCCAGCCAGTTCGCGAAAAAAGCATGCAATGGATAACTCAGCGGATTGCGCCGCCACGTGACTTTCCGATTTTCAAAGAGGTGAACCAACCTCTCGACGGGGAAGGCGTCCGCATTTCCTTTCCCTCTGGCACACTGCATGGTGCCCGAAGATGGCCCATCACTATCAGCATCTACACACCTGGATTTGCCTCTGAAGAAACCTGGTTCATTCATCAGGAGGGCCCTGATCTAAGGATACTCCCTCCAGGACATCCTCTTCTCAGGTAGCGCCGCGTCGCTGACAGCGGGCGATAAATGGTCAAAGGCGTTACGTATTTCATCGTCAATTTAAACAGGGTCGCCGCTTACTTTTCTCAATCCCTGTCGCGGCTATCCCGTTTAAATGTGGTCGCAATAACAAAAAGCGCCAGGATACAAACGAAGGCTCCGCACTCAACCGCATACTCAAAGCCCGTGCGGTTGCTGTGCGAGACGGCGGCAATAGTGAATAGCGTGACCGCGCTCAGACCTCCAAACGAAGCGAGAACTTTCTGAGCTAGTTGCCATTGCTTCGGAGTAACCCTTCCCTTGACCTGAAACTCAAACTTTTCAGGCGGTTCTCCACCATTTTGTACAACAAGATCGCTCATGGCCGTAACCTGAATTGAGGTAGTTCAGTTATTTCTACAAAGGGGGGTTCCCCTTATATTCTGAGCTTTAGACAAACAATTCCTGTCGCCTGCGCAGGCGTGCTCAGCCCCCAATAGCATTTCAGTAGAACGACCCGGCTTCGCTTATATAGAACGCAGCCCTTTTTGCTTCACGTTCTAGCCTTCACGCCACTTCCCTTGTCCTAAAGATAGACTTAGGCGGGCTTAACAACTCTTAAGGCGAAACCTCACTCTCATTATCCAAACTGAATCTGCATCTGCTTCGTTCGTTTTGCAAGACTCGTAGTAATACAACAACTCACAAAGTGCCCCAGGGTAAAATATATTCCCTGAATCGATATAAGTAGCTGATTTAGTTGATAATATTTAAACACGTCTCGGGGTTGAAACAATCCATGTCGGTGTAGTGTCGCAAAAATGCCACGGAGACTTTGCGGTCCCCCGATAGACGGAGACCTTGGACCAATTAGAAAAGTCCATTCTGCCCATTGGATTGAGCCCCACTCAATACCAAAGATTGTAAATAGCAATTCGAACATCGCTGATCCTCAAGCCAATTTGGTAGATTTTGAAAGTTGGGTCATCGCCCTCAGTACAATATCAAGCCCTCCGCCCACCTTTCCACTAAACAGGGAGAAACCGTCGCCCAAAACCTTTGTGTTTTTCACATACAAAGCCACGAAATTTTCGATCAGATATCTTGCATTTAGAATTCCCACTTTGGGATTGGGCAAGATCGGCCAGTGATAATTCGGATTGTTTAATGCCTCAATGCTCGGATGGAAATGACGGTGCCCGCGATAGACTGCTTCGAGCGCATTGTAGGTTGTTTCGAAATCATAACCCTGTGGCGTTTCTTTAAAACTCGTCATCGCACCCCTTGTGACTGCCCGTCCCGTATCTTGATTGAATTGAGTGGATGCAGCTTGAACGGAGCAATGCGCGAAAGTGCGGATATATAGATGAGTTTTTGACGGTGGAATGCCGTGTCGTTCCAGATATTGCGCCGGTGTCAGTGACTTGTCCCTATCCCAAAAATCGTCGAACAAGATTCCCAATGACACAGCAGCATCGTTCACAAGAAACTCATTGGCCCACTTGGTGGCTGTATGGCCAAGTTCTTCCGGCGTGATCTTCTGTTTGAAAAAACCGAACATCATGCCATCTCCTAAATCCTGCGGGGTGAGCTGGACACAACTGGGGCCACGGCGGTCCAAATTAGCATGCCCCTCAGCCTTAATAAGCGGCTGTTAGGGTGGCGTGGCGCAGAATCCGCAGGTGTAAAGGGTCATTTCAGTAACATAGCGCGGCAGGGCGGATTAGCTGAAGGCGTAATCTGCCGCCTCCCGGCAATCGGATGGCGGATTACGTTGCCCCAATCCGCCCCACGACGTGTCCCTAATAAAGCGACATTGCTCTTGACTTTATTCCTATCACGATTACATAAACCCACATCCCGCTCGCAAAGGGACGCCTTTCGCGAGGGTACTCCTTCGGGCGGAGCGGGAGCGGTTCTCGTCGAGCGCGGCGATACACGGCGCTCACGGGCGGCTTGGGCATCGTCCCGTCCGGCACGTGCCGGACTGCGAGGTGCTCGCTGCACTGGTGCCGGAGAGGGTCCTCCCGTTTGCATCCGGTGGTTCCAGGAAGCGCGGCCCAAGCCGAGCCGAGGCCAAAACCTCGGATGCCGCGGTGGGGCGCCGAAAGGCGAGCGCGCCCGCTCCATGAGGCCCCGGCGGCCTCGGTTCTTCCGCAAGGGGGAAAGGAGAAAGGACGCGCGCCGCATCCCTTTTCGATGCGGATCCTGCACGCGCCTATCGGCGCTCCGCCTCCCTTCTTTTAGGGAAGGAGTTTTTGGCGACGCTTTTTGGCTTCGCTTTTCTTGGCGTAGGCAAAGCTCGGGTGCGAAGGGCATCGCGACAACGGATGGACGCATTTCGGCCTCAAGTCGCTGTAGCCCGGATGGAGCCAACGGGTCCGGCCCGAAGTGGCCGGCCCGATGACAGGCTCCGCGTAATCCGGGGACGATCGACAGGCTGCATCGCCGCTCCCGGATTGCGCTGCGCTCCATCCGGGCTACGGGTCGAGGCTCCGCCGCGGCCATTGCCGGCGCGCATCGGTCTGATCCGGCGCGCGCAATGCGAACGCTCACAAGCCGAGCAGGCGGGGCAGCCAGAGCGAGATCGCCGGAAAATAAGTCACCAGCATCAGCACCAAGAGCATGACGCCGTAGAATGGCCAGATCTTGCGCATGACCTGTTCGATCGTGACCTTGCCCACCGCGCAGCCGACGAACAAGATCGCGCCGACCGGCGGATGGCACAGCCCGATGCCGAGATTGAGCATCATGATGATGCCGAAATGCACCGGGCTGACGCCGAAATTCATCATCACCGGCAGCAGGATCGGCGTGCAGATCAGGATCGACGGCGCCATGTCGAGCAGGCAGCCGAGCACCAGCAGCATGATGTTGATGAGGAGGAGGATGACGTTCTTGTCGCTGGAAATGGTGAGGAAGAACGCCGTGATCTTCGCCGGCATCTGCGTCAGCGCCATCACATAGCCGACGCTCGACGCGCAGGCGATCAGGGTGAGCACCATGGCGACGGTGCGCAGCGTGCGATGAATGAGTTTTGGCAGATCGCGCCAGCGATAGTCGCGGTAGACGAACATGGTGACCAGAAAGGCCCAGACGCAGGCTACCGCGCCGGCTTCGATGGCGGTGAATATGCCGCCCAAAATGCCGCCCAAAATGATGCCGAGCGTGATCAGGCCCCAGAGCGCGTCGATGCTGATCTTCACCGCCTCGCGCAGCGGCACGGTCTGGCCGCGTGGATGGCTGTCGCGGTAGGCGATGACGAGGCAGAGCACGATCAGGGAAAAGCCGAGCAGCAGCCCCGGCACGACGCCGGCCATGAACAGCGAGATGATGGAAATCGTGCCGCCGGTGGCGAGCGAATAGATCACCGCGTTATGGCTCGGCGGCACCAGCAGCGCCTGCACCGAAGCGGTGATGGTGACGTTGGTGGCGAAGACGCGGGGGAAGCCGACTTTCTCCATTTGCGGAATCATCACCGAGCCGATCGCCGAGGTGTCGGCGACCGCGGAGCCGGAAATGCCGCTGAGAAAGGTCGTCGCCAGCACATTGACCACGGACAGGCCGCCGCGCACGCGGGTAAAACCGACCAGCACGTCGGCGAAGGCGACCAGGCGGCGCGCCATGCCGCCTTCGGCCATGATGGCGCCGGCGAGCACGAAGAACGGAATGGTCAGCATGGCGACCTTGCTGACGCCGTCGGAGATTTTCAGCATCACCGCTTCGAGCGGAATGCCGATCCACAGCGCGCCGGCGATGGCGGCGAGCGCCAGCGAATAGGCGATCGGCACGCCGATGAAGAAGCAGAAGAACATCGTGACCAGCAAAACGGCGACATCCATGGCGCTGGCTCGTTTTGCTTTCG
Organism: Xanthobacteraceae bacterium; assembly: GCA_049584715.1. Lineage (GTDB taxonomy): Bacteria > Pseudomonadota > Alphaproteobacteria > Rhizobiales > Xanthobacteraceae > BOG-931. Next base: position 57,608 of record JBAUYI010000143.1, on the reverse strand, counting down.
CTCAGTGATGTTGCGTTGCTTCGGGATCTGGCGGCATGCCGAACACCACGCGCTCGATGACGAAGAGCAGCAAGATGGCGCCGCCGACCGGGATCGGCAGATAGGTCACCCCGACCGACAGCGAGGGAAAATCGGCGATGGTGTTGTACCAGGTCGCCGCCACCAGTTTTTCGCCGTAGATCACCATGAACAGCGCCATGGTCGCGACCAAGAATTCGGCCAACAGTTCCGTGAGCATGCGCAGCTGTGGTGGAAACATTTGAACGAAGAACGAGACGTTCATATGCAGCTGGCGGCGGTAGCAGGCCGCGGCGCCGATGAAAGTGAGCACGATGGTGAGCAGGACCGCGGTCGGCTCCGGCCACGACGCGGCGCTGTTGAGCACATAGCGGGTGAACACCGCCCACGGTATCACGGCGGAGATCAATACCAGCGCGGTGCCGGCGACCACGACGCAAACCAAGTACAGCGCGTCCATCAGCTTGCGATAGAGAAGCGCCAAATCTTCCTCCGAGGGGATGCGAGCTTCCGAAGGCGAGGGGGCGTTATCCGGATCGCGTCATGCCGATTGGTTCGCGGACTATGCGACGTCCTGGATGCGCTTGATCGCGGCCGAGTATTTTGGCCCGTATTTGTCCCATACCGGCTTGACCGCATCCTGGAACGGCTTCTTATCGGCAACGCCGATGATCTCGTTGCCCGCGGCTTTGGCTTTGTCCAGCGCGGCGGCCTCGTATTTGTTCCACAGATCGCGCTCTTCGGTCTGCGCCTCGCGGCCGAATTTCTTGACCAAAACCTGGTCGTCCTTCGACAGCGTGTCCCAGGTCTTGCGCGAGAACACCAAGATTTCCGGCACGATCAGGTGCTGGGTCAGGGTGTAATATTTGGCGACGGTGTAATGGTTGTCGAACACGTAGCTCGGCGGATTGTTCTCGGCGCCGTCGACGACGCCGGTCTGCAGCGCGCTGAACACCTGGTCGTAGCCCATGGCGACGCCGTTGCCGCCGAGCGCGTTCATCATGTCGACGAACATCGGATTGCCGATGACGCGGATTTTCAAGCCCTTCAAATCCGCAATCGTATGGACCGGCTTTTTGATGGTGTAGACACTGCGCGCGCCGGCATCCATCCAGCACAGCCCGATCAATCCCGCCTTGTCGTTGTTGGTGACCTTGTCGAGGAGTTCGGTGCCGATGTCGCCGTCGATCACCTTTTGCATATGCGCGGTGTTGCGGAACAAAAACGGCAGATTGAACACGTTGAGCTCGTCGATCACCGGGCCGATGGTGCCGACCGAGACGCGGGCGATCTGGATGGCGCCGACTTGCGCCTGCTCGATGGCTTCCTTCTCGCCGCCGAGCTGCATCGAGGCAAACATCTGCACGCTGAGCCGGCCATTGGTCGCCGCTTCGAGTTTCTTGCCGAGACTTTCGACCGCGACGACGGTCGGATAACCTGCGGGATGTACGTCGGAGGCTTTGAGCGCCAGCTTCTGCTGCGCCAGTGCGGGCGTAGCAAGATTTCCGGCGAGGCCGGCGACGGCAGTGCCGGCGCCAAGACCTGCACCAAGACGAATGAATGCGCGGCGATCCATGTTTCTCCTCCCGCGAGTGTCCGCTTCGGCGGAACGTTGCACGCCTTTTGAGCAGTTGAAGCTGCCAGCGGTCCATGTTATCAGGTCATACGATGACCAGATCAGTGAGGAGTGTCAAGTTTTGGCCGCCCGCTCCGTAGAGCAATTGCTGCCGACATTTCGGCCGCTCGTGGCGCCGCGCGGTCTGACGGACCAATTGGTCGCACGCATTGCCGCCGACATCACCGGCGGCCGCCTGCAGCCCGGCTCAAAACTGCCGACCGAGAAGGAGATGATGGCCGCGACCGGGGTGAGCCGCACGGTGGTGCGCGAGGCTGTAGCGTGCCTGCGCGCCGACGGTCTCGTCATGGTGCGGCAGGGGGTCGGCGCCTTCGTCGCCGCACATGTGCGCCGCCCGTTCCGCATCGAAGTCGACGAACTGGATTCGCTGCGCGAGGCGCTCGACGTGATGGAATTGCGCGCCGGCGTCGAGATCGAAGCGGCGGGCCTGGCGGCCGAGCGCCACGACGGCGCGCACATCAAGAAGATCGCCGAGGCTTACCGGCGCATCGAGGACGCCATCGGGCGCGGCGAGACGGCGGTCGATGAGGATTTTTCCTTCCATTGCAGCATCGCCGACGCCACCGGCAATGCGCAGTTCAAGCGCTTTCTCGACTATCTCGGCCGTTTCATCATTCCGCGCCAGAGCATCCGCAAGAGTCTCACGCGCATCGAGGATCAGCGCGCTTATCTCAAGCGCATCCAGAACGAGCACATGGAAATCCTCGACGCCATCCGCACTGGCGCCGCCGCCACGGCGCGCGCCGCGATGCGGCGCCACTTGGTCGACAGCCGCAAGCGCTATCAAAAACTCGTGGCCGAGATCGGCGATGGTCCGGCGGCGGCTGCGTCATCGTGAATTTTGCCAGTCGCGAGGATTTTTCATGCAGACAGTTCTGGTGACGGGCGCGGCGGGCGGCATCGGCACGCGGTTGCGTAAGCTCCTCGACGGCGTCTATCCAAATCTGCGCTGGAGCGATATTCGCGCGCCGGCCGATATGGCGAGCCACCAAACCTTCGTCCAGGCCGACCTCGCCGATCTGGCCCAGGTCGAAAAGCTCGTCGACGGTGTCGACGGCATCGTGCATCTCGGCGGCGAGTCGATCGAGCAATCCTGGGACCGCATTCTCCAGGCCAATATTATCGGCTGCTACAACCTTTTCGAGGCGGCGCGGCGCAAGAAGGTCAAACGCGTCGTCTTCGCCTCGTCGAACCATGCGGTCGGCTTCTATCCGCGGCAGCGTAAGATCGGCACCGACGAGCCGGTACGCCCGGATTCGCGCTACGGCGTCAGCAAAGCCTTCGGCGAAGCGATCGGCGCGCTCTATGCCTATAAGCACGGCCTGCGCGTGACCTGCATCCGCATCGGCAACTTCGCCGACGCGCCGGTCGATCTGCGCCGGCTCGCCATCTGGATCAGCCCGGAGGATCTGGTGCAGCTCATCCGCATCGGCCTCGATCATCCGGACCTGCGCCACGAGATATTCTTCGGCGCCTCGCACAACGAGCGCAGCTGGTGGGACAACGAGGCGGCCTATCGCTACGGCTATCGCCCGAACGGTAACGCCGAAGATTTCGCCGCCGCCGCACTCGCCGCGCAAAAGGCGCTCGCCGCCGATCCGATCGGCGATTGGTACCAGGGCGGCCCGTTTTGCAGCGACGAATACGACAGCGGCTTTGACCCCGCCGTGAGCTGAGCTTCAGCGTACCTGGAAAACCAGCTTGCCCTTGAAATGCCGCGACTGGCTCAAGCGATGCGCCTCGGCGGCTTGCGACAGCTTATAGAGCTTGACCTCGGGCGGCTTGACGGCGCCGGCGACATAGAGCTCGGCAATGCGCTCCATCGCCTTGCGCGAGCGCGGCACCGGCGGCCGCAGCCCCGTCACGTCGGTGCGATCGTGCTTGGGCGCCTCGGCGCCCGACGCGATGAAGGCGGCACGGCCGCCGGGCTTGAGCACGGCATAGGACTTTTGCGCTACATCGCCGCCGACCGTTTCGAACACCGCGTCGCAGCCCTTCACCACCTTGGTGAAATCCTGGGCGGTGTAATCGATGACTTCATCGGCGCCCAGCCCGCGCACATAGCCGACGTTCGCCGCGCTGCAGGTGGTGATCACGCGCGCGCCGAGATATTTGGCGAACTGAATGGCGAAACCGGCAACGCCGCCGGCGCCGCCCTGGATCAAGATGGTCTCGCCGCGCTGAAGTTTTAGCGTATCTTCGACCGAATTGATCGCGGTCAGTCCGGTCAGCGCCAAGGCTGCGGCATTGATATGCGACAGCCCGTCGGGCTTCTTGGCGACGAGGGCTGCAGGGATTGCGATCTTCTCGCAGTAGGTGCCTTCCTTGCCGGCGCCGAGCACGCCGAACACCGCGTCGCCGACTTTGAGATCGGCGCCATCGCCGACCGCGCTGACCACGCCGGAAAAATCGCGGCCCGGAATCTGCGGAAATTTCACGTTGGCATGGCGGCCATATTCGCCGGCGCGGAACTTCCAGTCGGCGGCGTTGACGGTGGCGGCATGGACGTCGACGATCACCTCACCCGGGCCGGCCACTGGATCCGGCAGATCGCCGTATTGCAGCACTTCGGAGCCGCCGAATTTTTCGATGTAAGCCGCTTTCATTGGATCAGGCTCTCCCTATCAAGGCTTCGCGGCGACCGGCCATCCCGGCAGGACGCTCAGCGATCGATCATTGCATTTTTTGGTTCCAATAGCGCGGGCAAGTCGCAGCCCGTCCCGTAAAACCACAGGCGGTGAATATTCGTCAAAACCTCTTCCCGCTCGATTTCCCGGAACCGGCAGAACGCCACGATTTGGTCGCCGGCCCGGTGCATGTGCAGCTGTGCGCCCCATTGTTGCGCGCTGAATATGGCGATGATTTTTCCCGGGAATACCGACTGAAAATGCGCCGCCGCCTCGACCACGTCGTAGGTGGTTTTGCCGAATGTCTGGCGGTCGAACGAGATGATGGGATAGTCGATCTTGACCCAGCCGTCCCGGTAACTCTCGACCGCATCGCTGCCGTTGCGCTCATACATCGCCAAGAGCGCGGCGGGACTGATGTCCAGCAACTGCCGGCCCAGTTTTTGCGCGCGCTCGAGCTCATAATTCGTCACCCAGGAGAGTTTTGCTTGCAGTCGCGCCTCGCGCGTCTCCGGTACAAGCGCCGGCGCAGGCGGTCGCAGGAACGCGCTTGTCGTCACAAAGCCGACGACAGCCGACGCGACCGCAAGGGCGGTGACGGAGGCGATGTGGAGTTTGGACGATGTGCCGAGATTGGTGGTGAAGGTCATGCCAAAATATTCGGCAGATTGGCGCAAGCCTGTTGCGGCGGTGGCGCAAAGATATCGAGACGCTTTGCGAAAATAGTCCGCGGCGACTGGCCAAAGATATTCGGCTGTTCGGCGCAAGCGTGTTGCGGCGGTGGCGCAGAGATATCCTGATTTGCGAAGATAAAATGCGGCGATCGGCCAAAGATATTCAGCCGATTGGCGCAGGTATCTCGCAGTCGTCCAAAAATATCGAGATGAGCGGAGACAGCCCGCAACGATCGCCCTGAGCGACGTCGCGGCTCTTCTCCAACCCGTGGAGGCCCAATACGCAGGCGAGGCCACGGAACATTCCCCCCAACGCAACACCAGTTACTCGTACGCGCGCACTGTCGCATCTGCTTCGCGGGAGTCAATCACAATGGTGGCGCGATACCATCATTTGGCCATTCCGATTGCGCAATTCGGCCATGACCTGGCGCTGACATCCGATCGCGCAATATCGCGGTGGGAGAATGCGGAACGCAATCGAAGCCGGGAATATCTGGGGCGACTGTAGGCGTGAGGAGCCAGAGATGAGCGAGCGGGCGCGCGAGTTTTTGGAGCAGTGGCTGTCGGGCCATGTTGGGGCGGTTGCCGGCGAGTACAGGATGCGGGAAACGGTACGGCTGGTGGCGCTGTGCCGCGAGGACGCAATCCGTGCCGGCATCGCGCCGGACGAGCTTCGCGCGGCAGCGGACGGCAATTTGATCCAATGCATGTTGGCAGCCTTGAGCGCGGCCGCAGCGCGAACAAAGCAGACCGCCGACTTGGATTAGTTGAAGTTCTTGGAGCAGCTGAAGTTCCCTTGACCGGCCGCTTCACGCCGTTGCGGGATTGAGGCTTTTCCGCCCTCAACCAGAAACATGTTGCCCAATGTCCCGTGAATCAGTTCAATTAACCGGGGCGACCAGTTTCATATAAGCAGGGAGGAATACAGGATGACGCGAACGGTCTTTTTGGGTGTCGCGTTGGCTTTCGGTCTTGCAACCGCCGCCGGCGCTGCAGTCACGCCCGCTCAGGTCGGCAATGCCAACAGCCTGGTGATCAAGGCTGCAGAAGGCTGCGGGCCGGGATTTTGGCGCGGTCCGGGCGGCAGGTGCCATCCGATGTTCGACGGCAGAGCCTGTCCGCCGGGATATCATCTCGGCCCGGAAGGCAAAAAGTGCTGGCCTAATTAGGACTGCACGGGGCCGCCTCGGCTGGCGGCCCCGACCTCTTTCATAGAGCTCGTCAGCGGACGCTTACCACTGCCTGCGAGGGCGCGGCGCCGGTTGCCCGCCGGGCGGAACGTATTGCGTATTGGCGTTGCAGAAGCCGCCCATGCCGGCGAGCGTGGCCATGCACTGTGCAAAGGTTGTGAACCCGCAATTGGTGCCGCCCAAGCCGCTGTATTGCGCGCACCACGGATAATTTTGCGCCTGCGCCCTTGTGCCGATCCCGGCGGTCACGGCGAAAATTGCCAGTAGGAAAAGCAAAATTCTCATGGCGATCTCCCGGTGTTGCGACGGTGCCTAATCACTAACGCCGAGCCGGCGATATTATTGCAGCGGCAGGGCAAGGAATTTTTCCGCTCGCGTTGCCGCGGCCGCGGAACATGCGGGCGCGGCACCTGGCCGACGCTTCGAATTTTGGCGCGTCGAGGCCCGATAACCCACTGATACTATTGATGCCCCGGGGCGTCGCGCTCGGCTACACGGTGCGCCGGCTGCGATGCGCGCCCGCCCCTTGGCACGGCATGTTCAGTGCCCCTTCAAAGTATCGATAAAATCAATGACGTTCCTGCGAATTGTTTTTTGTTCGATCGCGAGAAAACCACGGACAAGAGTGGCGCCCTCGCGGGTCGCGAGGAATGAAAGGATAGCGCCTTCCGACAGTTCGCCCTCTTTCTGCGCAGGCATCTTCTTGCCGACGGTTGGTGCGCCCTCAAAGAAATAAAATGGCGAGACGCCGAGCACGTCACTGATTTGTTGCAGGCGTGACGCCCCGACACGATTCGCACCTCTCTCGTATTTCTGAATCTGCTGGAACGTGATGCCGACCGCGTCGGCAACCTCCGTTTGGCTCATTTGCAGAAAAATTCGGCGGGCGCGAATCTTTTGCCCGACGTGAGTATCTACGGCAGTAGGGCCTCTGCGGCTGGTCGATGCCTTCGCCATGTCTGAAATCCTTTCATTCAAACGAAACTCTAAGGTTGTTGGCACAAACCGAATGTCGCGTCAAAACTGCCCACCCGTCAGTCAGCCGGGCACCGGGCCGTCCCGCGCGGCGGCGCGTTAACCATACGCCGGTCGTTCTCAGCACGCGTCGTTAATACTTTGTTAAGGTTGCGGCCTTGCCCGAGGCAAGTGCGCCTGAGCTCATGACAAATTTCCGCAGAATCAATTCACCGGTCGCGCTTGCCACATGCGGCATGTTCCTCGTGCCGGAGCCCTTTGGCGCCTGCCTTTTGCTGGCAGCGGCCATTTGGTGGCTGTGGCGAAAAACGGGATGCCCGTGCCGTAGTATGGTGTCGTCGTTCGGGGAGCGCGTTAGGCGCGGCCTGCACTGGCCGGGCGCTCATTCGTCCGGCGGCGCGCCGATGATATTATTCCTCGTTCAAATCCCTGGCTCGGCTTTACGGTTCCTGCTCAAGGCGTCGCGCCGAGCGCCTTGAGTTCCGCATTGGCGGCGGACGATTCGATGAAGGTTATTGGACAAGCGCCGGCCGCCAGCCGGAACAGACGCGCCGCCTCGTCCTTTTCGCCGCGCCGCAGCGCCAATTCACCGCTATAGAAATTGGCTTCGCAGACTTGGCCCTTTTTCTTTTTGGCGTCCGGATCGTCGGCAGCGGCAAGTACGGCGGCCGGAGGCATCTGGCCGAGGAACATTTGGATCACCGGCGCAGGCCATGCCGTCATGTCGACGGTTGAGGTCGCCTGCGACAGACGGCTCGGGACGTTGTCGCGCTGCGCGACGATGTCGAGCCACAGCGCCGCATAGGCCCATTTGGGGTCGAGTGCATTCGCTTGATCGAGGTCGGCTAGTGCCTTGGGTAGGGCGCCGGCGTACAGATTTGCAAACCCGCGATTGAAATATCCCCACATGATCTTGGGATTGAACCGGATCACCTCGGTATAGTCGGCGATGGCGCGGTCGTAGTCGCCATTGGCGCTGTAGGCGGCGCCCCGTTCGTAATAGGCGTCGGCGAATTTGGGATCGATCCGGATCACCTCGGTGTAGTCGGCAATGGCGCGGTCGTAGTCGCCCTTGGCCTTATAGGCGTTGCCCCGGTTGTTGTAGGCCATGGCGAATTTGGCATCGATCCGGATCACTTCGTTATAGTCGGCGATGGCACGGTCGTAGTCGCCCTTGGCCTTATAGGCGCTGCCCCGGTTGTTGTAGGCCATGGCGAATTTAGGATCGAGCCGGATCGCTTCGTCGCAGTCGGCAATGGCGCGGTCATTGTCGCCCTTACCGACGTAAGACCTGCAACGGTTGACATAGGCGCTGGCGTATTTGGGATCGATCCGGATCGCTTCGTCGCAGTCGGCAATGGCGCGATCGTTGTCGCGCTTGTCGCCGTAAGACTTACAACGGTTGATATAGGCGATGGCGTTCTTGGGATCGAGCCGGATCGCTTCGTCGCAATCGGCAATGGCGTGGTCGTAGTCGCCCTTGTCGCCGTAAAAGTTGCAACGGTTGATATAGGCGATGACCTTTTTGGGATCGAGCCGGATCACTTCGTCGCAATCGGCAATGGCGCGGTCGTAGTCGCCCTTGCGGCCGTAAGACCTACAACGGTTGATATAGGCTGCGGCGTTCTTGGGATCGATCCGGATCGCTTCGGTATAGTCGGCGATGGCGCCGTCGTAGTCACCCTTGGCGTTGTACAGGTTGCCCCGGTCGTAGTAGGCGATGGCGTGTGTGGGATCGAGCCGGATCGCTTCATTGCAGTCGGCAATGGCGCGATCGTTGTCGCCCTTGGCGGCGTAAGACCTGCAACGGTTGATATAGGCGACGGCGTTCCCGGGATCGAGCCGGATCGCTTCGTTGCAATCGGCCATGGCGCGGTCGTTGTCGCCCATGTCGCCGTAAGACTTGCAACGGTTGATATAGGCGGCGGCGTTCTTGGAATCGAGCCGGATCGCTTCGTTGCAATCGGCAATGGCGCGGTCGTTGTCGCCCTTGTCGCCGTAGGACTTGCAACGGCTGATATAGGTGACGGCGTTCTCGGGATCGAGCCGGATCGCTTCGTTGTAGTCGGCGACGGCGCGGTCGTTGTCTCCCTTGGCCAGATAGGCGTTGCCCCGGTTGAGGTAGGCCGAAGCGAGACCTTTCCCCGACGACAGGCCCGAATCGATCGCGGCCGTGCAGGCGTTTAACCTGACGTCCGGCGTGAGGGCCGCGTTCTTGTTCGCGCACCAATCGATTTGCTGTTGCGTTTGCGCGCTGGCTGGAATTGGCCCGGCGAGCGCCAAGAAATGCGCCAAGAAAGCCGCCAAAACCGAAAAACGCATGGTCCCCTCCCTATTTTCGCTGTCCGCCCGCCGCCAGTTTCTGGGAAGATCGGCACTCCCGAAAATGCGAGAAGTGACTGATTTTATTGGCGACCCCGGCAGGATTCGAACCTGCGACCTTCAGCTTAGAAGGCTGTTGCTCTATCCCCTGAGCTACGGGGCCACGCGACATCTCAGAATATATAGAATCTTGCGTCGCAACGCGCGCTTAATCGTGCGTATGGGCTTACCACCTTCGGCCAAGAGTTCGGCAATGAACGCGCGGCCCGCCTCGAGCAACTAAGACCCGCGTCCAGGCTGTGCGCGTATCGCGGTGGTCGTCGGCGCGCGCCGCTGTCTGCCGCGGCGATCGGAAGGTTGCAAATTGTTTAGCTTGCATGGACTCGTTCGGCCACGAACCCGACAAGATCGTCGCCTCAACTTGCTGCACTGGGTCGAAATTGCGGCCCTTGGGAGGACTTCAGCGATGTTTGCGCTTACTCGCGCCGGTTTCGCGGTAGCTATCGCGGCCGCGCTTTTTGCCGTTGCGCCGTTCGCAGCCCATGCCGCGGACAAGCCTTTTGTCGACAGCGATCTCGCCGACAGTGCGGTTCAGCTCGAAGGCCAGATCAAGTCGGACGCCGGGGCGGCGATCAAGCCGCTGGCGCAAATCCGCAAAGACGCCGACGCAGCCTTTGCCAAGAACGATTTCCGCACCGGCATGACGCTGCTCGGCCAGATCGTCGCCGCGCAGCCCAACGACGCGACCACGTGGCTGCGCATGGCGCGTACCGTGATGCAGATCCGCCCGGTCAACGACCAGGAGCGCGCGACGCTTCTGGAGCGCGCCTCGACCGCGGCCTACATCGCCTATGAGCGCACCACCAACCGCAACGAGGAGGCCGACAGCCTCGCACTCCTCGGCGACGTCATGAGCCAGCGGCAGTTGTGGCGGCCGGCGCTCGATGCGCTGCGGTTTTCGCTCGACATTCGCGAGGCCGCCAATGTGCGCGGCCAATACGAGCGGCTGCGCGACCAGTACGGTTTTCGCGTGCTCGATTACAGCGTCGATGCCGACACCGCCTCGCCGCGCGCCTGCTTCCAGTTTTCGGAAGATTTGCCGGCACGGACCGATTTCTCGCCGTTCGTCGTGCTCGGCGGCACCGACAAGCCGGCCATCTCGACGGCCGAGAAACAGCTCTGCGTCGAAGGCCTCAAGCACGGCGACAGCTATACCGTGACGCTGCGCGCCGGGCTGCCGTCGGTGGTGCACGAGTCGCTGTCGAAATCGTCGGACTTCGTCATCTATGTGCGCGACCGCAAGCCGGCAGTGCGGTTCTCGTCCACCGCCTATGTGCTGCCGCGCACCGGGCAGCGCGGCATCCCGGTGATCAGCGTCAACACCAAATCGGTCGCTGTCGAGATCTACCGCATCAGCGACCGCAACCTGGTCGGCGCCATCACCGGCGTGACCAGCTACGACACCGGCAATTTTCAAAAGAGCCTCGACCGCTCCGACATCGAGCAGCTCAAGGAAAGCCGCGGCGTGGCGGTCTGGCACGGCGATCTCGCCGTCGATACCGCGCCGCTCAATAACGACGTCACCACGGCATTTCCGGTCGACCAGGCGGTCGGCGATCTAAAACCCGGCGTCTACGTCATGGTGGCGCAGCCGCAGGAACAAAAAAACATCGATACCAATTACGACGCGCTGGCGACGCAATGGTTCATCGTTTCCGATCTCGGGCTTTCGGCCTTCTCCGGCAATGACGGCATCCACGCCTTCGTCAATTCGCTGGCAACCACCGATGCCAAGACCGGCGTCGAGGTGCGGCTGATTTCGCGCAGCAACGAGGTTTTGGCCACGCGCCGCACCGACGCCGGCGGCCATGTGCAATTCGAAGCCGGTCTGGCCAGCGGGGACGGCGGTGCTACGCCGACTCTGATCGCCGTCAATGACGGCCAGGGCGACTTTGCCTTCCTCAATCTCACCGGGCCGGCATTCGATCTCACCGACCGCGGCGTCTCCGGCCGGCCGGCGCCGAACGGCCTCGATGCCTTTGTCTATGCCGAGCGCGGCGTCTATCGCTCCGGCGAGACGGCTTATCTCACCGCGCTGTTGCGCGACGCCCAGGGCGCGGCGTCGCCCGCCGTCCCGCTGACCTTTGTGGTCGAGCGGCCCGACGGCGTCGAGTATCGGCGCACGCTGGCGGCGGACCAGGGCTTGGGCGGCCATGGGCTGACCTTGCCGATTGCGGCCTCGGCGCCGACCGGCACCTGGCACGTGCACGTCTTCACCGATCCGAAGCGGGCGGCGGTCGGCGAGACCACGTTCCTGGTCGAGGACTACGTGCCAGAGCGTATCGAATTTGATCTGTCGTCGCCGAGCGGCACGATTTCCAAAACCAATCCGGCCACCATCAATCTATCCGGCCGCTTCCTCTATGGCGCACCGGCCTCAGGCCTCGATCTCGACGGCGACATGAACATCGCCGTGGCGGCCGAGCGCTCCGGTTTTGCCGGCTATCAATTCGGCCTCGACGGCGAAGACGTCGCCGCCGTGCAGCAGCCGCTGGACAGTCTTCCGTCGACCGACGATGCCGGCAAGGCGAGCTTCAACGTTGATATCGACAAGCTGCCGTCGAGCACGCATCCGCTCGAAGCCCGCATCGCCGTGCGCATGGCGGAGCCGGGCGGCCGTGCTGTCGAGCACAAGATCACGCTGCCGATCACCGCGAGCGGCAACATGATCGGCGTCAAGCCATTGTTTATCGGCCGCTCGCTGGCCGAAGGCGCCAGCGCGGCGTTCGACGTGGTCGTCGTCGCGCCCAACGGCACTGCTGTCGCCACGAAGGGCCTGCACTACGAGCTGCTGCGCGTCGAAACGCATTATCAGTTCTATAAGCGCGACGGCTCATGGCATTTCGAACCAGTCAAGACCACGTCGCGGCTCTCGGACGGCGCGCTCGATACCGCGACCGACAAGCCCAGCCATATCGCGCTGCCGGTGAATTTCGGCCGCTATCAGCTCAACGTCTCGTCGCCCGAGCCGAACGGCCCGACCACGTCGGTGACGTTCGATGCCGGCTGGTACGTCGACGCCAGCGCCGACACGCCGGACATGCTGGAAACCGCGCTGGACAAGAGCGAGTACCGACCCGGCGACACCATGACGGTCGCCGTCACGGCGCGTAGCGCTGGGCGTCTAACGCTCAATGTGATCGGCGACAAGCTCCTGGCGAGCCAAAACGCCGATGTGAAGCAGGCCGGTGTTACGCAAGTCAAAGTGCCGGTCGGCGCCGATTGGCGTTCTGGCGCTTATATCGTCGCCACGCTGCGCCGGCCGCTCGATGCGCCGGCGCAACGCATGCCCGGCCGCGCCATCGGCGTGCAGTGGTTCTCCATCGACCGCGCGGCGAAGACGCTGACCGTCGAGCTGAAGCCGCCGGCATTGCTCCGCCCGAACACGACGCTGCACATCCCGGTCAAGATCGACGGGCTCAAACCCGGCGACGAGGCGCGGATTGCGGTTGCCGCGGTCGATGTCGGCATCCTCAATCTCACCAACTACAAGCCGCCGTCGCCCAACGATTACTATCTCGGCCAGCGGGCGCTGGCGGCGGAAATCCGCGATCTTTACGGCGACCTGATCGACGGCATGCAGGGCACAAGCGGCCAGATCCGCACCGGCGGCGACGCCGGCGCCGCGTTGCAAGGCAATCCCCCGACCGGGCCGCCGCTGTCGTTCTTCTCCGGCATCGTCACCGTCGGTACGGACGGCAGCGCCGACGTCGCTTTCGACATTCCCGACTTCGCCGGCACCGTCCGCGTCATGGCGGTGGCCTGGACCAAGGACAAGGTCGGCCAGGCCTCGACCGACGTCATCGTGCGCGATCCGGTAGTGCTCACCGCGACCCTGCCGCGCTTCCTGTTGCCCGGCGACCGCTCCACGGTGCATCTCGATTTGGACAATGTCGAAGGCCAGCCCGGCGACTATGCGATCACGCTATCGGCCACCGACGCCGTCGTGGCCGGCGTCGGCGCCACGCAAAAACTGACGTTGCGCGCCAAGGCGCGCGGCGCAATCACGATCCCGGTCACCGCCAGCGCCGCCGGCAATGGCGCCGTGAAGATCAACGTGAGCGGGCCCGGCGGCTTCGCGCTGGAGCGAAACTACACGCTCGCGGTGCGGCCGCCGGCGCAAATTTTAGCGCGGCGCACGGTGAAGCCGATCGCCAAGGGCGACAGCGTGACGCTGTCGAGCGACATGTTCGCCGATCTCGTTCCCGGCACCGGCGGTGTCTCGATCTCGGTCGGCTCCTCGGCGGCGCTCGATGCGGCGAGCTTGTTGGCCGCGCTCGACCGCTATCCGTATCGCTGCTCGGAACAGATCACGAGCCGCGCGATGCCGCTGCTCTATGTCGCCCGGCTTGCCAGCGAAACCCATCTGGCGCTGCAGACCGGCGCCGACGAGCGGGTGCGCAACGCCATCGAGGCGCTGCTGACGCGGCAGGATTCCACCGGCTCGTTCGGCCTGTGGGGCGTCGGCGGCAACGACGTCTGGCTCGACTCCTATGTCACCGACTTCTTGACCCGCGCGCGTGAGCAAAAATTCGCGGTGCCCGACACCGCGTTCAAGCTCGCGCTCGACCACCTGCGCAATTTTGCCGCCAATACCGCCGATCCGAGCAAGAACGGCGGCACCGATCTCGCCTATGCGCTCTATGTGCTGGCGCGCAATGGCGTGGTGCCGATCGGCGACCTGCGTTATCTCGCCGATTCAAAACTCGATGTGCTGACGACGCCGATTGCCAAAGCCCAAGTGGCCGCGGCCCTGGCGCTGATCGGCGATCGCGCGCGGGCCGAGCGGGTCTACGCGGCGGCGCTTGCCATGATCGATCCGCAGTCGGAGAACTGGCTCAATCGCCAGGACTATGGCTCGAACCTGCGCGACGCCGCGGCTCTGGTGACGCTGGCATCGGAAGGCGGCGCGGCGCCGGCCACCCTGCAGGCTGCCGTACAACGTGTCGAAGCGTCGCGCGCGCAACTGCATCCGACCTCGACCCAGGAAGATGCGTGGCTCCTGCTGGCGGCGAGCGCCATGGCGAAAGACTCCGGCAGCGTCACCCTCGACGTCAACGGCGAGGCGGTGCAGCGTGCGCTCTACCGCACCATTCGCGCCAATGACCTCAAGGAGCCGGTGAAAGTCACCAATACCGGCGACACCGAGGTCAAAGCCGTAGTCACGGTCTCTGGCGCGCCGCTGACGCCGGAGCCGGCGGCGGAAAACGGCTTTCGCATCGAGCGCCTGACCTACACGCCCGACGGCGATCCGGTCGATCCGGCGCAGGTCAAGCAGAACACCCGGCTCGTGGTGGTGCTCAAGATCACCGAAGCGCAGCCGCAATTCGGCAGGATCATCGTCGCCGATTATCTACCGGCCGGATTCGAGATCGACAATCCGCATCTCGTCTCCTCCGGCGATACCGGCACGCTGGCCTGGATCACCGACGCGGTGGAGCCTGCGAACACCGAATTCCGCGACGACCGCTTCACCGCCGCCTTCGAAAGAAAGCGCGGCGATCCGGCGGTGTTCACCGTGGCCTATGTGGTGCGCGCAGTCTCGCCCGGCAGCTATGTGCGGCCGCAAGCGCGCGTCGAGGACATGTACCGTCCGGACCGCTACGGCCGCACCGGCAGCGGCAACATCGAGGTCACAGCGGCGAAATGATGCGTAAGAAAACGCGCCTCATTCTTGCGGGTGCGCTCTTAGGCGTGTCGGCTTTTGCCGGCGCGGCGTGGTGGGTCGCTTCGCTCGGTCCGCCGCCGCTCGGCAAGAATCTCGATTTCTCGACCAGCGTGGTCGATAGGGAAGGGCGCCTGCTGCGCGCTTATGCGACCAGCGAAGGCCGCTGGCGGTTGCCGGCGACCGTCGCCGACGTCGATCCGCGCTTTTTCGACGTGCTGTTCGCCTATGAGGACAAGCGCTTTCGCGCGCATCACGGCGTCGATCCTCGCGCGGTGCTGCGCGCGACGATGCAGTTCGCAACCAGCGGCCGGCTTCGCTCCGGCGCCTCGACCTTGACCATGCAGGTGGCGCGGTTGCTCGAGCCGCCCGAGGTACGCCGCAGCATGGCGACAAAACTGCGCCAGATGGTGCGCGCGATCGAGATCGAGCGCGCGCTGAGCAAGGACGAGATCCTCGCGCTCTATCTCGATCTCGCGCCTTACGGCGGCAATATCGAGGGCATCCGCGCCGCGTCGCTCGCCTATTTCGGCAAAGAGCCGCGACGCCTATCGCTTGGCGAAGCGGCGCTCTTGGTGGCGCTGCCGCAGTCGCCGGAGTTGCGCCGGCCGGACCGTTTTGCCGAAAGTGCGCGCGCCGCACGCGACCGCGTGCTCGATCGCTTTGCCGCAACCGGTGCGGTGCCGGCTGACGAGATCGCGCTCGCCAAAACCGAACCGGTACCGACCGGCCGCCGCCCGATGCCGCTGCTCGCGCCGCACGCTGCCGACAGGGTCGTCGCCGAGCCGACGCAATCGAAAGTGCATCGGCTCACCGTCGACGCCGTCATACAAAAGAATCTGGAAAATCTTGCGCGCGAGCGCGTCCGCACGCTTGCCGCGACGCTCGGCCCCGACGTCTCGCTCGCCATTCTCGCCGTGGACAACGCGACCGGTGACATTTTGGCCAGCGTCGGCTCGCCGGACTATTTCGACCTGCGCCGCGCCGGCCAAGTCGACATGACGCAGGCGTTGCGCTCGCCCGGCTCGACCCTAAAACCGTTCATCTACGGGTTTGGCTTCGAGGACGGCGTGATCAATCCGGAGACGTTGATCGAAGACCGGCCGGTGGCCTACGGCAGCTACGCGCCTAAGGATTTTGATTCCTCTTTCCAAGGAACGGTGACAGTCCGAAAGGCGCTGCAGCTCTCGCTCAACGTTCCGGCGATCGCCGTGCTCGACGAAGTGGGCGCCAGCCGGCTCACCGCGCAAATCGGTCAGGCCGGCGCATCGCTGGCGCTGCCGCCGGGCGAAGCGCCCGGCTTGGCCATCGGTCTCGGCGGCGTCGGCATAAAGCTTTCCGATCTGGTCATGCTCTATGCCGGCCTTGCGCGCCAGGGCACGACGACGCCGCTCAACGTGCATTTCGGCGCGCCGCCGCCGCAAGCGCTGCGGCTGATGGAGCCGGTCGCCGCCTGGTATGTCGGCAATGTGCTGATCGGCTCGCCGCCGCCGGAGAACGGCACGCCGGGCCGCATCGCGTTCAAGACCGGCACCAGCTACGGCTACCGCGACGCCTGGTCGATCGGCTTTGACGGCAAGCACACCATCGGAGTGTGGGTCGGCCGGCCCGACGGCGCGCCGGTGCCGGGACTGGTCGGGCGCATCGCGGCGGCGCCGATCCTGTTCGATGCGTTCGCGCGCCTGGGTGTGCCGCCGGCTGCGTTGCCGCGCGCGCCGAAGGGCGTGCTGGTGACGTCGAGCGCCAAATTGCCGCCGCCGCTGAAGCGCTTTCAGCCTGGCCGTCTCGGCGGCGTGAACGCGCAAGCGTCGCTGCGCATTTTATTTCCGCCCGACGGCGCCCGGCTCGATCTGTCGGCGACCGACGGCAAAACGAATGCAGT
Organism: Xanthobacteraceae bacterium; assembly: GCA_049584715.1. Taxonomy (GTDB): domain Bacteria; phylum Pseudomonadota; class Alphaproteobacteria; order Rhizobiales; family Xanthobacteraceae; genus BOG-931. Next base: position 40,556 of record JBAUYI010000143.1, on the reverse strand, counting down.
GCCGCTGAAGATCACCGGCGCGGTGGCGCCGCTCACCGTGCTGGTCAACGGCGTTCCGGTTCCGGAACAGAATCACGGCGCGCTGTTCTTTCGGCCCGACGGCCCCGGATTTTCGCGCGTCACGGTGATCGATTCGGCGGGCGCAACGGCGACCGCCGTCGTGCGCGTGGACGACGGTTCAGCGGCAAAATTGACGGCGCGATAGCCGGTCGGCCGCGATATTCGGCTTAAATGCTTTCGGAAACAAAGCGTTGCGGACATATGGCGCGCCTAAATCCTGCCTTCCCAATGCAGCTGGAGCGGGCTATCGTCGGCCTGGGGCGGCGGAATGCCGGGGGAACTCCGGTTATTTTCGGTCAGGACCGACATAAGCCCGATTGAGCGTGATCTTTGCTATGAAGCGGTCGTGAGCGTCGAAGGCCACGACGCAAGGAAGGCCATCTGTGAGCACGACATTCTCCGCGGCATTGACGGACAAAGAACGTCTCGTCCGCATCGGCAAATACGCCTTGCGGCGGTTTCTTTTGCCGGTCTGCGGCTTCGGCCTGTTCGTGTATTTCCTGCCGAAGACAGCGTTGCTTTACGCTATCTGCGGCGCCTACGACGTCAGCCGCAACAGCGGGCTTAGCGCAACGACGCTGCGGCGCTATTTCATCGGCAACGGTTTTTTCACCTGGGTCATGTCGCCCTTCAACTGCTTGCTCGATCTTCTCTCGCTTCCTCACGTCAATAAGGGAGTCTACCGGCTGGAGGATTTGCCGCCCGCTTATCGGGACGAGGTGACGCGTTTGATCCAGGCGGCCAACGAATCGAATCTCGTCGCGCAAATGGAAGAGGCGTCAAAGCAGCATCCGCGGACGATGGCGTTCTTCCGCTGGTACGGCGTCGACCAGAACTCGTTCTTGAACGCGCCGGCGCTGCGCCAGCCGTGGCAATATATCGAAACCATCGGCATTTCAGTCTTCAACAAGAAAGTCTCCACCTCGAAGCATTTCGGCTATCTGCGGGCATCGCTGCGGGTTTTGTATAACCTCAACGACATGACCGACGACTCCGCCTATATCGTGGTCGGCGACCAGACCAATTACTGGCGCGAGAACAAGCTCTTCATCTTCGACGACACGCTCTTGCATCAGTCTTTCAACGAGACCGATCAGACGCGCTATTGCCTGTTCGTCGATATGATCCGGCCGACGCCGTTTCCAGCCGTCATGCGCGCCGTCGTCTCAGCCGTTCGTTTGCTGACCCAGAGCTTCAAGTTCGTCTATTATCAGAATTGGAAGGTCATCGAGCGGCCGTGACATGATGCCTTCCGGCTTGCGCTGGATGATTTGGGCGTGTTTACACCTGAGCGGGCATGACCACGACAAGCAGCGCGGCGCCGCGATTGTGGCCGGCAAACGGCCTGGGCGCGCTTTTCGACGTCGGCGTGGGCTCGCACCGGCGCGCTGTAGCCATTCTCGTGCTTATTTCGCTGGTTCTGTTTCTGCCGGGCTTTTTCCAGATTCCGCCGGTCGATCGCGACGAAGCCTATTTCGCGCAAGCCACCAAGCAGATGATCGAAACCGGCAATTATGTCGATATCCGCTACCAGGACGACGTTCGCTATCGCAAACCGGTCGGCATCTACTGGCTGCAAGCGGCGGTGGTGAAGACCGCCGAGATTTTCCGTTTCCCCGATGCGCGCACCACCATCTGGCTCTACCGCACTCCGTCGCTCCTTGGCGCCGTCGGCGCGGTCCTGGCCACGTATTGGTGCGGGCTCGCCTTCGTCTCCCGGCGCGGTGCCATCCTGGCGGCTCTGATGATGGCGGCTTCGACGCTGCTCGGCAGCGAAGCGCGGCTCGCCAAGACCGACGCGGTGTTGTTGTTCACCATCATCGCCGCCATGGGCGTGTTGGCACGCGCCTATCTTTCGCCGCGCGAAGCCGGCAACGCGCGGCTCGGCTGGACGTTGCCGGCGGTCTTTTGGACCGCGCTCGCTGCCGGTATCCTGATCAAGGGGCCGGTCAACCTGATGATCGTCGGTCTCGCCGCGGTCACGCTGTCGATCTACGAACGCTCCGGACGCTGGCTGCTGGCGCTGCGGCCGCTGGCCGGATTGGCTTGGCTCTTCCTCATCGTGTTGCCGTGGTTCATCGCGATCTACATGCGCGTCGGCTACGCCTTCCTGGTCAATTCGGTCGGCCATGACATGCTCGGCAAGCTCGCCAGCGCGCAAGAGGCCCATGGCGCGCCGCCCGGGCTTTATTTGGTGTTGTTCTTTGCCACGTTCTATCCGGGGTCGATCCTCGCCGGCCTTGCGGTACCCGCGGTATGGACGGTGCGCCGCGAGCCGGCTGCGCGTTTTCTGCTGGCGTGGCTCCTGCCGTCGTGGATCGTCTTCGAACTGGTCGTCACCAAGCTGCCGCATTATGTACTGCCGCTCTATCCCGCCATCGCCATTCTCATCGCCGGCGCGGTCGAATCGAACGTGCTGTCGCGGCGGGTATGGCTGGTTCGCGGCGTGGCGTGGTGGTTCATCGCGCCGATCCTCATCAGCATCGCCGCAGTGACGTTCGCGATCATTGTCGCCCACGATCCCGCGTTCCCAGCGTGGCCGTTTTTTGCCGTGGCCGTCATCTGCGGCCTGTTCGCGTGGCTGCTCTATGACGACGATGGCGCCGAACGCGCGCTGCTGCGGGCCACGGCCGGCATGGTGCTGTTGGCGATCGGCGTCTTCTCCATCATCCTGCCGTGGCTGCGGCCGGTGTTTCCCTCCGTGACACTGGCCCGCGTGCTGCACGATGCCGGTTGCGGGCATCCGCTTGCCGCGAGCGCCGGCTATGAGGAGCCGAGCTTGGTGTTTCTTGCCGGCACCGAGACCCGCCTGACCGACGCTTCCAGCGCCGCCGATTTCCTCAATGGCGGGGCCTGCCGCTTCGCCTTCATCGAGAGCCGCCAGGAGCGCGCCTTTGCGCTGCGCGCCCAAGCGATCGGGCTGCGCTACGACCGCGGCCCGCGCGTCGAGGGTTTCAACATCAGCAACGGCCAGCGGATCACCATCGCGGTCTTTGCCGCGGCAGGCGCGCCGTGAATGGCGGCAAGGTTTTGTCCGCGTTTACGCCACAGCGCAACGTGCTGAGAAATTTTCGGCAATGGTGTTGCGTGCTTGGGCGCGCAGCGCGAACGAGGCTGCCGCCGCCGCCTGCAGGCGCATACGCCGCGATCATTGTGCTCGTGGTCGCTGCCGTCGCCTGCATGGTCCTCGTCGACACCGCGGCCAGCGCTTGGGCGCGCACCTTGCCGCAATGGTTCGAGGACATCTTCGAGCGGATTACCGATCTGGGCCTGTCCGGCTGGTTCCTGTTTCCGTTCGGCTTCATTCTGCTTTGTCTCGCCGCCGTGACGTCGCCGCGGCTGACACCGCTGACGCAAGGCGTGCTGGCGATGCTCACGGTGCGGTTCGGATTCCTGTTTCTGGCGATTGGCGTGCCGGGGCTGTTCGTCACCATCGTCAAGCGCCTGATCGGCCGTGCGCGGCCCTATGTCGGCAGTCCCGACGATCCTTTCGTCTATCGGCCGTTCGTCTGGGCGCCCGAATATGCCAGCATGCCGTCCGGACACGCCACGACGGCGGCGTCGGCGGCGATCGCGATCGGCGCGCTGTGGCCGGGAAGCCGCGCCGTGATGTGGTTTTACGCGCTCGTCATCATGTTCAGCCGCGTCGTCGTGCTGGCACACCATCCGAGCGATGTGATCGCCGGCGCGCTGGTCGGTGCGCTGGGCGCGCTTTGGCTGCGGCGCGCCTTCGCGGCGCGCGGGCTGTTGTTTTCCGCGATCGACCTGCGGGCCTTTCCGGGGCCGTCGTTGCAGCGGGTCAAGGCGGCGCTGCGCGAAGTTTTGCACAAAAAGCCTGGAATTTCGCCGGGTTGAACCCGGTCGGGTTGAGCTTTAGAAGCATCCGGCATGCCGCAGAGCAACGGGCAAAGTCCGAACAACCCTGCAATTTCCGTGGTCGTGCCGGTGCGCAACGAGGCCGGTAATGTCGCGCCGCTGGTTGCCGAGATCGCTGCCGCCTTGCAGGGTCACGCGTTCGAGATCGTTTATGTCGATGACGGTTCGCAGGACGCCACCGCCGACGAATTGCGCGGCTTGATGGCGCAACAGCCGTGGCTGCGGCAGATCCGGCACGCCCAATCCTGCGGCCAATCGGCGGCGGTGCGCTCTGGCGTTGCCGCGGCGCGTGCACCGATCGTGGTGACGCTCGACGGCGACGGCCAGAACGATCCGGCCTATCTTCCGGGGCTGATTGCCGCCCTCGAAGCCGGCGCGCCACGGCTTGGCCTGATCGCCGGCCAACGCGTGGGACGCAAGAGCACCGGCTTCAAGCGTTTGCAGTCGCGCATCGCCAATGGCGTGCGCAGCGCCGTGCTCAAAGACGGCACGCGCGATACCGGCTGTGGTCTAAAGGCGTTCCCGCGCGGCGTGTTCTTAGGCCTGCCCTATTTCGACGGCCTGCATCGCTTTCTGCCGGCGCTGGTGCGGCGCGACGGTTTCGACGTCGGCTATGTCGATGTGGTCGACCGGCCGCGCCGGCACGGCACGTCGAATTACGGTTTCTTCGACCGGCTGTGGATCGGCATTCTCGATCTTGCCGGCGTGTGGTGGCTCATCCGGCGCAAAAAGCGCATCCCCCAATCCGAGGAGATAACCCTTGCTCGTTGATCTGTCGCGCGCGGTCGGCGCCTACTTGCAAGACGTTTTCATCACCAAGCTCGATTGGTGGGTGTTTTTAGGCTTCGTCGCCCAGGGCCTGTTCACCATGCGCTTCCTGGTGCAATGGATCGCCTCCGAACGCGCCGGACGCAGCGTCATCCCGTTGTGGTTCTGGATTTTCTCGATTGCCGGTGGCCTCTTGCTTTTGGTCTATGCGCTGTACCGCAAGGATCCGGTCTTCATCGCCGGCCAGGCATTCGGCGTTTTCGTCTATGTGCGCAATCTTCATTTGGTCTTGCGCGAGCGCAAAACGGCGGCGGCGTAAGCGGGTGAGAACCGCCGCCTTTACTGGAGTCGTTCATGCCGGTGTCTCTCGGCTGCCACAAAGTTCGCTCATTACGCCACTACCTCGGCAATGGACACCTTCGTCAACCCCTTGACCTTGCAGCGCGATCGTTCTCAGATGGCTTCGGGCGGGGAATTGCTTTAAGTGTCCCGGCTGCGGGGCCAATCTCAAAGCCAGTTATAAGCCACTCAAAGCCCCACTTATCGCGCCACCCATGCTGAAAGGCCTGATCATGAAACGTTTAGCTACGGCATTTGCCATTGCAACGGTGCTCGCCTTCGGCATGCAGGCGGCAGGCGCACAGACGCTCAAAGCGGTCAAGGACCGCGGCCAGCTCGTGTGCGGCGCCAACGGCTCATTGGCCGGCTTCGGTATCCCCGATCCGCAAGGCAACTGGACCGGTTTTGACGTCGATTTCTGCCGCGCCATCGCGGCGGCGATCTTCAACGACCCGACCAAGGTCAAGTTCGTGCCGCTCACCGCGGCCAATCGCTTCACGGCGCTGCAATCGGGCGAAATCGACGTGCTCGCGCGCAACACCACCTGGACCATGTCGCGCGACACTTCGCTCGGCATCGATTTCGCGGCCGTCACCTATTACGACGGCCAGGGCTTCATGGTGCGCAAGGTGCTGAAAGTGAGCTCGGCGCTCGAGCTCAACGACGCTTCGGTCTGCGTGCAGCAGGGCACCACCACGGAGCTTAATCTGGCGGATTATTTCCGCTCCAACCACATGTCGCTGAAAACCGTGACCTTCGCCACGGTGGACGAGGCGCTCAAGGCCTACGATGCCGGCCGCTGCGACGCCTATACCACCGACTCGTCCGGGCTTTATGGCTCGCGCGTGCTGCTTGCCGATCCGGGCGCCAACATCGTGCTGCCGGAGATCATTTCCAAGGAGCCGCTGAGCCCGGCGGTGCGCCAGGGCGACGACGCCTGGGAAGACGTCGTGCGCTGGACCCATCATGCGATGCTCGACGCCGAGGAGCTTGGCGTCAACAAGAACAACGTCGACGATCAGAAGAACTCGACCAATCCGGAAATCCGCCGCCTGCTCGGTCTCGAAGGCCAGTTCGGTGAAGGCATGGGGCTGACCAACGACTGGGCCTATCGCATCATCAAGACGGTCGGCAATTACGGCGAAGTTTTTGAGCGCAATGTCGGCCAAGGCTCGACGCTGAAGATCGCGCGCGGGCTCAATGCGCTGTGGACCAAGGGCGGCCTGCAATACGGTCTGCCCGTTCGCTGAAGGGTCACGTCGCTTGACTGGGCGTTGCTGCCGCCACGGGCCGGCCCATGGCTGATGTCGCGCGGGCTGATAGTGCGCGATCACGCCTGCGTTTTTCGCGGGGTTTTGGCAATGTGGCGCTGCAGGCGGCGCTGATCGTCATCGTCGTCGGCCTCGCTGCCGCCGCCGCCCATAATGCCGCGCAAAACCTGGCGCGCGCCAATATCGCCCACGGTTTTGGCTTCTGGAACAACACCGCCGGCTTCGACATCAGCCAGACGCTGATCGCCTATTCGTCGAGCACCTCGACGTTCGGACGCGCGTTTTGGGTTGGCCTGCTCAACACGTTGCTGGTCGCCGGCATCGGCTGCGTGCTCGCGACCATTTTGGGCTTCATCATCGGCATCGCGCGGCTGTCGCAAAACTGGCTGGTGTCGCGCTTGGCCGGCGGTTACGTCGAGCTCATTCGCAACATCCCGCTGCTCCTGCAAATCCTGTTCTGGTACAACGCCGTGCTGAAATCGCTGCCGGAATTGCGCGGCAGCGTCGCCTTGCCGTTCGGCGGTTTCCTCAACAATCGCGGCCTGTTCCTGCCGCGCCCGGTATTCGCGCCGGATTTCAGCGCCGTCGTCATTGCTTTTGCGATCGGATTGGTTGTTGCGATCGGCCTCTATGTGTGGGCGCGGCGACGCCAGGAACGCACCGGTGCGCAGGTCCACATTCTCTGGATGGCGCTGACCGCGATCTTTGGGCTGCCGCTGCTCGTCTTCATCGTGGCCGGGCGGCCGCTGTCGTTCGGTATTCCCGACATGGGCCGCTTCAATATCCGCGGCGGCCTGGAAATTTTGCCGGAATTCGCTGCTCTCCTGCTGGCGCTGACGCTCTATACGGCGGCCTTCATCGCCGAAGTGGTGCGCGCCGGGGTGCTTTCGGTTTCAACGGGCCAGACCGAAGCGGCGCAGGCGCTCGGCTTGCGTTCGGGAACGACGTTGCGTCTCGTCGTGGTGCCGCAAGCGATGCGGGTCATCATCCCGCCGCTGACCAGCCAATACCTCAACTTGACCAAGAATTCCTCGCTCGCCGTCGTCATCGGCTATCCCGATCTGGTCCAGGTTTTTGCCGGCACCGTTTTGAACATCACCGGCCAGGCTGTCGAAGTGATCGCCATCACCATGGCGGTGTATCTCGCGATCAGCCTGTTCACCTCGCTGGCGATGAATCTTTATGGGCGCACTGTCGCCATCGTGGAGCGCTGAGACGATGGCCGCGATATCACCGGTTCAATTCTTGCGTCAGGCGCCGGCGGCGAGCCTGCCGCCGCCGTCGTCGCGCGCCGGCGTGTTCGGCTGGCTGCGTGCAAACTTGTTTTCGTCGCCGTTCAATATCGCGCTGACGCTGATCGCAATCCTCTTCCTAGCCTGGATCGTGCCGCCGCTCATTCGATTTCTCCTCATAGACGCGACGTGGTCCGGCAACGGGCGCGAGGCCTGCATACCGTCGCCGGCCCGTCCGAATCCCGGCGCCTGCTGGGCGTTCATCCGGGTGTGGTCGTCGTATTTCGTCTACGGCTTCTACCCGGCCGGCCAGCGCTGGCGGGTCGATCTGTTCTTCCTGGCGCTGGCCTTCGGCGCCGGCTGGCTGTTGTGGTTGCGGGCGCCGCGCCGTGACATAGGCGCCGTCTACTTCTTCATCGTGCTGCCGATCCTGTCGCTGATCCTGCTCGGCGGCTTGCCATGGGTCGGTCTGTCCTATGTGCCGACCAATCTGTGGGGCGGCATTCTGGTGACCATCGTGGTCGCGACCATCGGCATGGTGTTTTCGCTGCCGCTCGGCATCCTGCTGGCGCTCGGACGGCGCTCGCGCATTCCCGTGGTGCGCTGGCTTTCGATCATGTTCATCGAGTTCGTCCGCGGCGTGCCGCTGATCACGGTGCTGTTCATGGCGAGCGTCATGCTGCCACTTTTCGTGCCCGAGCCCTTGGCGCCGGACAAGCTGGTGCGCGCCCTAATCGGCGTCGCCATGTTCGCCTCGGCCTATATGGCGGAGGTGGTGCGCGGTGGGCTTGTGGCGATCCCGCGCGGCCAATACGAGGCGGCGCAGGCGCTCGGCTTGACCTATTGGCGGATGACGGCCTTGATCATCCTGCCGCAGGCGTTGCGGGTGACGCTGCCGAACATCGTCAATGTCTTTATCGCTCTGTTCAAGGACACCACGCTGGTCTTCATCGTCGGCATTTTCGATTTCCTGCGCACCGTCGAGGTGGCGCGCGGCGACCAGAAATGGGCGTCGCCGATCACCAGCCTCACCGGCTATGCCTTTGCCGCGATGTTCTACTTCGTTTGCTGCTATGCCATGTCGCGTTACGCGCAACGGGTCGAAGCGCGGCTGGCGCGCCGCTCGGCGTATAAGGGGCGATGATGGACAAGCGCCCCGACGAGCCGCGCGCCGAAACCGCGGTCGAGATCATCGCCTTGAACAAGTGGTTCGGCGAATTCCACGTGCTGCGCGACATCGATCTGAAAGTGGCGCGCGGCGAGCGCATCGTCATCTGCGGGCCGTCCGGCAGCGGCAAGTCGACGCTGCTGCGCTGCATCAACCATCTGGAGGACTGGCAGTCGGGCCGCATCGTCGTTGACGGCATCGAGCTCAACGACGACCCCAAGCAGATCGTCGCGGTGCGCCGCGACGTCGGCATGGTGTTCCAGCAGTTCAATCTGTTCCCGCATCTGAACGTGCTGGAGAATTGCACCTTGGCGCCGATCTGGGTGCGCAAAATGCCCAAGCGCGACGCCGAGGCGCTGGCCATGAAGTATCTCGAGCGCGTCAAAATCCCCGAGCAGGCGCAAAAATATCCGGCGCGGTTGTCCGGCGGCCAGCAGCAGCGCGTGGCGATCGCGCGGGCGCTGTGCATGAACCCGAACATCATGCTGTTCGACGAGCCGACCTCGGCGCTCGATCCGGAGATGGTCAAGGAAGTGCTCGATACCATGGTGGAGCTCGCCTCCGACCGCATCACCATGCTGGTGGTCTCCCACGAAATGGGCTTTGCCCGGCAGGTCGCCGATCGCATGATCTTCATGGCCGACGGCCAGATTCTCGAGATCAACGAGCCGAAAGGCTTTTTCGATCATCCGCAGCACGAGCGCACGCGGCTTTTCTTGCAGCAGATCCTGCGCTGAGCGGGGCAAAAGTTCCAAACGGCCGGGCCAACATCAGAGTGAGATATGGTCAGAGTATGTCGTCGCAACCGATGCGGAGATTTACGAATGAAGTGGCTTTTTATGATGGCCGTCCTGGTCGTTACATCAACTCAGTCTGCACACGCCACGGACTTGAGCTGCATCAGCACCACGTTCAATGCGCTTTCTCCCAACGACAAGGTGTGCGTCAGCGCCTTTGAAGATCCGCAAGTGTCCGGCATCGTGTGCCACATTTCGCAGGCCAGAAAAGGCGGCTGGGGCCAGCCGTTTGGTTTGAACGAAGATCCATCAAATTTTTCGGTCTCGTGCAGACAAAACGGTCCGATCGATGTCGATCTGTCAAAGCTCGGTGGAAATGACGAAGTGTTTAGTCAGAAAACCAGCATATTTTTCAAGACGACTCGTATTTATCGCATGGTGGATAAGCCTCACAACACACTCATTTACCTTGCCATCAGTACCAAGATCATCAATGGCTCTCCGGCCAATGCGATCAGCACCGTTCCGATCATGCCGTGGCCAACGCGATAGCCATTGTTCCAGGCGTTGACGGTATTGCATTATTCACTCGTCAATTCTCCGCGACGTGTCTTATGATTCGGCGGGTTGCTTCGGCAGAACTAATACTGGTCTACACTTTGTAAACTCAAGATTTCAGCGAAGATTACGAAGCTGTAATCTGGCGTTCATTTCATCCTGTCCGAAGATTAACTTGCTTTGCCGCGGCACCGGCTCATCATCTTGGCACCAAAACATCTGTGGAGGATGACATGCTCAAGCCAGTAATTGCCGCGACGGCAATACTCGCCATCGCCGGCTCGACCTTCGTCTACGCGCAACAGGGCGGCTATCGCGGCTTCCGCGACGGCGGCCCGCGTTTCGAACATCGTCATCGGCTCAGCGCCGACGACGTGTCCGCGTTCGCCGACGCGCGCATCGCCGCGCTGAAGGCCGGCCTCGAACTGACTTCGGACCAGACGAAGAACTGGCCGGCATTCGAGGCGGCGCTGCGCAACATGGTGCAGTTGCGTATCGATCGCATCAAGGCCCGCCAGGCGGCACAGCAACAGGACCAGACTCAGACGCCTACGTCACCGTTCGATCGGCTGGCGAAGCGCGCTGACGCCATGAGCAAGCGCAGCGTCGCCCTCAAGCAGGTCGCCGATGCCGGCGCGCCGCTCTATCAGAGCCTCAACGACGCCCAGAAAACCCGCTTCACCATGCTGGCGCGGATGCTGCGGCCGCATCGGCACGGCTTCAACGGCGGCGAGCGGCGCGAAGGCCGCAATTTCGATCGCGACGGTCGCGGTCAGGGCGGCCATGGCTGGGGCGGACGCCGGTTCGGTGAAAACGGTCCGGGCTTCGGCCAAGGCGGCCAAGGCGGCCAGGATGGCCAAGACGGTCGCGGCGGGCGCCACGGTCGCATGCACAACCTGATGAACAACGACGGCGATCAGGACTCGCAACTCTGATCGTCACGGATATTACCGGCGACCGCTGATTTTCGCCTCCCCCGCAGCGGGCGCCAAAATGAGAGCCGCAGGACACGAGTCCTGCGGCTTTTGCGTTTTCAAATGATGCAGCTACCGCGCCAACGGACCGTCGGCTTTCTTCCAGGCGTCGATGCCGCCCTGGATGTGGCAGGCGGTCTTCAGGCCGGCATCCTGCGCCGCCTGCACCGCCATGGCCGAGCGTTCGCCGAAGGCGCAGTAGAACACGATGCGCTTGCCGGTCGCCGCCGCGAGCTCTTGGAGCATGCCGCCCGTGCAAATATGTTCCGGCAGCGCCGGGTAGGGCGCATGCAGCGAGCCCGGGATGACGCCGTGCTTTTCGCGCTCGCCTTTTTCGCGCAGGTCGACGATGGCGACGTCGGGGCGGCCGCGCAGCGCCATCGCTTCCGCTGCCGACAGCGCCCAGCCTTTTTTCGCAACTTCCTCCTGGTGCAGGCCGACATGCATGTTGGCCGGCACCGCCACGTCCATCATCTTCGGATTGGGCAGTTTCAGATTGTTCATCAGGTCGACATAGTCGTCGATCGATTTCACCTTGAGCCGCGGATTGAACCGCTTCTCCTCGCCGATGGTCGAGACCGTGTCGCCTTTGTAGTCGTGGGCCGGATAGACCATGGTCTCGTCCGGCAGTTTGAGCAGCTTGTTGAACAGCGATTCGTATTGCGCGCGCGGGTCGCCGTTCTGGAAATCGGTCCGCCCGGTGCCGCGGATGAGGAGCGTATCGCCGGTGAAGACGCGATCGGCCCACAGGAACGAGTAGGAATCGTCGGTGTGGCCGGGCGTGTACAGCACGTCGAGCCGCAAGCCCTCGATCTCGATGCGGTCGCCCTCGGCAACCCGCATGGAGACGACGTCGGCATGGGTGTGCTCGCCCATCACAGTGATGCAATGGGTGCGGTCGCGCAGCGCACCGAGCCCGGTGACGTGGTCGGCGTGCAGATGGGTGTCCACGGCCTTGACCAGCTTGAGGTCGAGCTCGCGGACCAGCTGCAAATAGCGGTCGACCCGCTCGAGCACCGGATCGATGATCAGCGCCTCGCCGCCGTGGCGGCTGGCGATGAGATAGGTGTAGGTGCCCGAGGTGGCGTCGAACAGCTGGCGGAAGATCATGGGCGATTCCTCCTACGCATCTACCCTATGCTAGAATGAAATCATGCGCGAGGTAGTCGGATATGAAAAAAATATCTCTCAACGAGAAATTCGCTCTATTCGACGAGCACTGGCGGCCCAAGACCATCGCGGCGCTCAACGGCCAGGAGGTCAAGCTCGTCAAGGTCAAGGGTGAATTCCCCTGGCACCATCATGCCGCCGAGGACGAGTTCTTCATGGTGTGGAAGGGCCAGTTCCGGGTGGAATTTCGGGATCGCGTGGTGACGCTCGGGCTAGGCGAATGCGTGGTGGTGCCGCGCGGCGCCGAGCATCGCACCTGCGCCGACGAGGAGGCGTGGATTTTGTGCTTCGAGCCGGCCGAGACGCTGAACACGGGCAATGTCCGTGATGACACTTATACGGCGCCGAGCGGCGTCGTCATCTAGTAACGATCCGGCTGTTACTCCTCGTAGATCATCTTGCGCGTCATCCCGCCGTCGACGACAAAATTGGCGCCGGTGACGAAGCCCGAACGCTTGGCGTCGAGGAGCCAGGCGACGATCTCGGCGATATCCTGCGGCTTACCGACGCGGCCCACGGGATGCTGGGCGTGATCCTTGCGGCGCAGCGTGCTGTAATTCTTGGTCGCGATCCAGCCGGGGCTGACGCAATTGACGCGCACATCCGGGCCGAGGCTGATGGCGAGCGCGTGGGTGAGCGCGAGCAGCCCGCCTTTCGACGCCGCATAGGATTCCGTGTTCGGCTCCGACATCAGCGCCCGGGTCGAGGCGATGAGGACCATCGCGCCGCGCGCCTTACGCAGCGGCCGCTCGGCGACGCGCGCCAACAGGAACGCCGCGGTCAGGTTGGTGTCGATGACGCGCTGCCATTCGGCGAGCGTCAGCCGGCGCAGCGGTTTGCGGATCATGATGCCGGCATTGGAGACCACGGCGTCGAGGCGGTTGAATTGCGCGATGAGCGTCTTCACCGCGCGGGAAATGGTCTCTTCCTCGCGGACATCGCCTTCGACCAGAACAACGTTGCGGTTGCGCGATGAGAAAGCGCGCTTCAATCCGCCACCGGGTGTGTCGATGATCCCGACGCGCCAGCCGGCGGCGAGCAGATCATGGGCGATAGCGCGGCCGATGCCGTTAGCTCCACCGGTCACCAGCGCAACGGGTTTCACTGTCGCCATGCCGGCCGTCGCAAAGATCAATCGCGCTCGACGGGAGTGTCGGGCCGCGAGCCCCATTCCGTCCACGAGCCGTCATAGAGGCCGGCGGCGGTGGTGCCGATCGATTCCAGCGCGAATGTCAGGATCGCCGCGGTCATTCCGGATCCGCACGAGGTGATGATCGGTTTTTTGAGATCGACGCCGGCGTCGGTGAAGGCCTTGGCGATGCGCTCGCGCGACACCAGCGTGCCGTTCTCGACCAACAGGTCGAACGGCACATTGAACGCGCCCGGCATGTGGCCGGAGCGCAGTCCAGGCCGCGGCTCGGGCGCTTGGCCTTTGAACCGCGCCGCGGAGCGGGCGTCGACGACCTGCACGCTGTCGTCGGTGACCGCCATCCGCACGTCGCCAAGCGTCGCCACGGCGCCGACATTCATCTGCGCATTGAACGAACGCGGCGGCCGTTTGCCGTCGCCGGTCTCCAGCGGCCGGTTCTCGACTTTCCATTTCGCCAAGCCGCCGTCGAGGATGTAGACGTTCTTGGCGCCGAAGATGCGGAACGTCCACCACACCCGCGGCGCCGAATAGAGGCCGATACTGTCGTAGACCACGATCGTATCGCTGTCGCCGATGCCGAGCGCGCTGGCGGCCTCGCCGAAATGTTTCGGCCCCGGCAGCATATGCGGCAACTCCGTCGAATCATCACTGATCGCATCGATGTCGAAGAATACCGCGCCGGGGATGTGACCCGCGCGATGCTCGGCGTGGACGTCGCGCTTCTGCGTCACCGTGGGATACGAGGCGTCGACCACGACGACGTCGCGATCGCGCAGATGTTCGGCGAGCCATTCGGTCGATTTGAGCCAGCGGCTCGGCGGCGGTGGGGCAGGGTCCGGTTCGGTTCGCAGCATTTTTGTTTCTCGATTCAATGGATAACGCCGGCAGCCCGGCGAAGTTCATTCGTAAGGGATTTTGATGTCCGGTTTGCGCTCAAGCCAGCCCGGCACCGGCAGCTTCTTCTCGCGCAAAAAATCCGGATTGAAGAGCTTTGATTGGTAGCGCGTGCCGTAGTCGGCGAGGATCGTCACAATGGTGTGGCCCGGGCCGAGCTCCTTGGCGAGGCGGACGGCGCCGGCGACGTTGATGCCGGACGAGCCGCCGAGGCAAAGCCCCTCGTGCTCGAGCAGGTCGAAAATGATCGGCACCGCCTCGGCATCGGGAATTTGATAGGCAATATCGATCGGTGCATCTTCCAGGTTCTTGGTGATGCGGCCTTGCCCAATGCCTTCGGTGATCGAGGAGCCTTCCGACTTCAGCTTCCCGGTCGTGTAGTAGCTGTAGAGCGCGGCGCCCATCGGATCGGCGAGCGCGATGCGCACGGCATTGCTGCGCGCTTTGAGCGCCATCGCCACGCCGGCCAGCGTGCCGCCGGTGCCGACGGCGCAGACGAAGCCGTCGACCTTGCCGTCGGTCTGCTGCCAGATTTCAGGGCCGGTGGTTTCGACATGGCCCTGGCGGTTGGCGACGTTGTCGAATTGATTGGCCCAGATCGCGCCGTTCTTTTCGGTCTTGGCCAGTTGCGCGGCGAGGCGGCCGGAGACTTTGACGTAATTGTTGGGATTGGAGTAGGGCACGGCCGGCACTTCGATCAGCTCGGCGCCACACAGTCGCAGCGTATCTTTCTTCTCCTGGCTCTGGGTCTCCGGAATAACGATCACGCTGCGAAAACCCATGGCGTTGCCGACCAAAGCGAGCCCAATGCCGGTATTGCCGGCGGTGCCTTCGACGATGACGCCGCCCGGCCGCAGCTCGCCTTTCTTCACCGCGTCCTCGATGATGAACAAAGCGGCGCGGTCCTTGACCGACTGGCCCGGATTCATGAATTCGGCCTTGCCCAAAATGGCACAGCCGGTGGCCGCCGATACGCGCTCGAGCTTGATCAGCGGCGTGTTGCCGATCGCCTCGATAATCCCGTTACGAACCTGCATTTCCGTCACTTTCGAAGCCGCGCGACCCTAGATGACCAAGTGTTCGGAAACAAGGCGGGAACAAAGCCGCGGTTTAACGAAAGCTTATCGAAACCATACCGCCGCATGGCGGATGCGCCGGCCGCAGAATTCACCGATTCTTTGCGGCCGTGGCGCTATGCGAAAAGCTTACGGGGTTATCAGCACTCGTTTGCCCGGACCCGGCAAAGTCGGTTGAACGCGATGAATCTCGACGTCAATACCTTGTTCCTCGTCACCATCTATGTGGAAGCGATCCTCGGATTGCTGCTGCTGTTCGCCTGGGTGCAGAACACCGCGATCTATGCCGTGGCGTGGTGGGGCTTTGCCGATCTGCTGCGCGCGGCTTCCGTCATGCTGTTCGGCATGTACGGATCGGTCTCCGATCTGATTTCGATCGATCTCGCCAATGCAATCCTGTTCACCGCCTTCGCGGTGACCTGGACCGGCGCGCGGGTGTTCGATCACCGCAAGCCGAATTGGATCCTGCTATTCGGCGGCGCCGCGTTTTGGCTGGTGCTGTCCCGCATCCCGGCGATCCAAGGGTCCTGGGACCTGCGCATGCTGCTCTCCTCAGGCATCATCACCGCTTACACCTGGGCGACGGCCTACGAGTTCTGGCGCGGCCGCAGCGAGCCGTTGGTGTCGCGCTGGCCGGCGATCTTCATGTTCTTCGCCCACGGCGCGCTCTATCTGTTGCGCACGCCGTTCGGCGCCATGCTGGCGCCGGTGAACAACCAGGTGTTCGCCAGCGTCTGGATCACCGTGCTCAGCTTCGAGGCGCTGCTGTTCACCATCGCCATCGCCTTCATCCTCCTGGCCATGGCAAAAGAGCGCACCGAGTACCGTCACAAGACGGACTCGCTGATCGACCCGCTGACCGGCATCGCCAACCGCCGCGCCTTCCTGCAGGACGCCGAAGCCCAGCTCAAACGGCAGATGACCGAGCCGCGACCGATGGCGGTGCTGGTGCTCGACCTCGATAATTTCAAAAGCGTCAACGACCGCTTCGGCCATGCCATCGGTGACCGCGTGCTGCAGATGTTTGCCGAAGTCGGCTCCGGCTGCATGCGCCGTTACGACATTTTCGGCCGCCTCGGCGGCGAGGAATTCGCGGCGCTTCTGGTCGACACCTCGCGCGAGCGCGCGCTCGCCGTCGCCGAGCAGATCCGCGCGTCGTTCGTCGAAGTGACCAGTGTGGTCGAAGGCAAGCCGGTGGTCGCCACCGTCAGCATCGGCGTCGTCATCAGCTATGACGCGGTGCTCGATCTGTCGGCGCTGTTGGCGCAAGCCGACCACGCGCTCTACCGCGCCAAGGATAACGGTCGCAACCGCATCGAGATCGCCTCGATCGAGCTCATTCTCGATCGGGTCAAGCGCGCCAGCGCCGCCGCCGACCGCGCGGCCAGCGCCAAAGCGGCGGCGAAATCCGCAGCGTAACCGCTAGCGCAAACCGCCAAACCTCATTTCACTTCGGCCGGCGTCGAGGTTCCTGGGCCCTCGCCGACGATGAGCAGGACCGCGTCCTCCTCCTTAGCGCCGTCGAAATGCACCTGCTGCCCGAAGTGCGTGACGAAGGTGCCTGCCGGCATCGGCACGGTGCTGCCGGGATCGAATTTCGTCCCGGTGCCGACCCACCACGTGCCCTTGAGCACGGTGATGAAGCGATCGTGCGGATGAAAATGCGGATGGCTGAAATGATTGCCGGCCAGCCATTTCACCATCTGCACATAAAGCCCTTCCTTTGTCGGATCGCCGACAAGCGTCGCATTCTGCGCGCCGGTCGGGCTCGGCTCTGACCACTTGATCTGATCGGGCAGCTTAAAAGCGACGGCGGCCGGGTTGATCTCGGCGTGCGCGAGTCCAGGTGACAAGAAAGGCGCAACTGCCGGGAGCAAAGCCAGCGAGCGGCGCGTGAATGTGATCATTGAAATCCTCCTCGAGCGAAGCGCTTCTTGCTTTTGAGCGCGTGCAGATCAGGCTACCGCGTCCCATCGATTGAAGCGAGATGGGATGCCGCCCAATTCGTCAGGGCTCGTTTCGCGCCATTGCGGAACCCGCGCGGTGCTGTATTAGCTTGCCCGCGAAACGCGGGAGGAAGCGATGCCGAGACCGACGGTGATGAGCCGCCGCCATTTGCTGCGCGCTGCTGCGGCGCTGGCGGCGAGCGGCGCTGCACCCGGCTTCGCGGCGGTGTCGCAAGGCGCGCCCGCGCTGCCGGCGCGCGGCGCCTTCGTCATCCGCAACGCCTATGTGATGACCATGGACGAGGCCGGCGACATCGCCAATGCCGATGTGCACGTGGCGAACGGTGCCATCGTCGCGGTCGGACAAAATCTCAAAGCGCCGGGCGTTACCGTCATCGACGGCCAAGCCATGATCGTGCTGCCGGGTTTGGTCGAGACCCATTGGCACATGTGGAACACGCTTCTGCGCAGCATGTCGGGCGATAAGCCTGAGCTCGGCTATTTCCGCTCCACCGCCATGCTCGGCCAGAAATTTTTGGCCGACGACATGTATCAAGGCACGCGGCTCGCCTGCGCCGAGGCGATCAATAACGGCATCACCCATGTCCACAACTGGTGCCACAACATTCGCGGCCCCGAATATGCCGATGCCGACCTCAAGGCGCTGCGCGAGTCCGGCCTGCGCGCGCGGTTCTCTTATGGCGCCGCCCAGGGGATGCCCAACTCCAGGGGCATCGATCTCAACGATCTGACGCGGCTCCACGACAATTGGGCAAAGCTTTCGCCCGATGGCCTGCTGACGCTCGGCCTCGCCTGGCGTGGGCAGGGCGGCAACAATGCGGCAAACGTCATCCCGCCGGAGATCTACACCGCCGAGATCGGCGCCGCGCGAAAACTCGGCCTGCCGATCTCCGTTCACGCCAGCGGCTCGCGCCCTGCCATCGGCCAGATCGACGCCATCGCGAAGGCGGGGCTGCTGAGCAAGGACATGCAGCTCATCCACGCCAACAAGGCCAGCGCCGACGAGATCAAGGCGGTTGCGGACGCCGGCGCTTCGATCAGCATCTCGCCCTATACGGAGCTGCGCATCGGCTTCGGCCTGCGCAGACGACAAAATTCCTCGAGGCGAAAATTCCGGTCGGCCTGTCGGTCGATACCGTGGAGCTGTCGGGCAATGCCGACATGTTCGGCATCATGAAGGTGACGCAGAACGCCGAGAACGGCATCGCCGAGACCGAGTTCACCTTGCCGGCGCGACGCGTGCTGCAACTTGCCACAAGCGAAGGGGCGCGCTCCATGGGCATCGGCGATCAGACCGGCTCGCTGAAAGCCGGCAAGCGCGCCGACCTGATCATGGTCAATACCCGCGGCATCAATCTCGGCGTGTTCGGCGACCCGGCGCATATGCTGGTGACCGCGGCGGAGCCTGCCAATGTCGACATGGTGGTGGCCGACGGCCGTATTCTCAAGCGCAACGGCAAGCTTGTCGCCATGAACGCGGACACGATCGTCAAGGAGGCCGCCGCCGCCAACGTCGCCTTGCGTAAGCGCGCCAACTGGTGGTGAATTTTCCAAAGCAAGAGGCGCCGCGCAACAGGCGACGGCGTGCCAAGGAGTACCAATGAAACGCAGTACCGACCGCATCCTGACCACCCATGTCGGCAGCCTGATCCGGCCCCAGGCGTTGCAGGAGTTCTTGCGTGCCAAACAGGCCGGCAAGCCTTACGACACGGCCGTTTATGACAAGTGCCTGAAAGAGTCGGTCGCCGACGTCGTGCACAAGCAGGCCGAAGTCGGCATCGACGTCATCAGCGACGGCGAGTTCGGCAAATCGATCAGCTGGTCGCAATACGTGCTGGAACGGCTGAGCGGTTTTGAGCGGCGGCCGATCAAGGCGGGCAGCAATCCATTTACCCGCGGCGTCGACCGCGAACAGTTCGCCGAATTTTATGCCGAGCTCGATGCCCGCGAAGGCGTCGCCACCACCATCGAGGCGGTGTGCGTCGGGCCGATCGCCTATACCGGCCAGGCGGAGCTGCAGCGCGACATCGACAATTTCAAAGCGGCCCTCAAGGGTGTCAACGCGGTCGAAGCTTTCCTGCCGGTGGCGGCGCCGGCCAGCGTCATTCCCGACCGCAAGAACGAATACTACAAAAGCGAAGAAGACTTGATCCGCGCCATCGGCGCCGCGATGCGCACCGAATACCGCATGATCATCGACGCCGGTTTCGTGCTGCAGCTCGACGACGCCCGCGCCGCCGTCACCTACGACCGCATGGTGCCGCCGGGCAGTTTTGAAGACTACCGCAAATGGCTCCGCCTGCAGGTCGAGGTGCTCAATGAGGCGATCGAAGGCCTGCCGCCGGACCGCATCCGCTATCACGTCTGTTGGGGCAGCTGGCCCGGCCCGCACACCACCGACGTGGCGCTCAAAGACATCGTCGATCTCATCCTTAACATGAATGTCGGCGCCTTCGTCATCGAGGGCGCCAATCCGCGCCACGAGCACGAATGGCGGGTCTGGGAAAGCGCCAAACTGCCGAAAGACAAAGTGCTCATCCCCGGCGTCATCAGCCACGCCACCAACGTGGTCGAGCATCCGGAACTCGTCGCCGAGCGCATCGTGCGGCTCGCCAAACTGGTCGGGCGGGAGAACGTGCTGGCCGGCACCGATTGCGGTTTTGCGCAAGGGCCGTTCCACCGCCGGGTGCATCCGAGCATCATGTGGGCGAAGCTCGATGCGCTGGTGCAGGGGGCGCGGATCGCGAGCAAGGAGTTGTGGAAATAAGCGTCGGGCGCATGGCAGCGCTGCCGCCGCGGTAACCGTTGCGGTTCACCGTTTGACGTAGTATATTTATGCCATGATCCGGTCCTGGCGCAATTCCGTGACCCGCAAGGTCTGGGAGGGTGAGCGGCCCAGCCAATTCCGGGGTCTCGATTTCGACGCCGCGACGGATCTGCTGTTGGCGCTAAACGTCGCCAAGGCGCTCGGCGATCTTAGTCCACTTAAAGAGCGTCGGCCTTCATAAGCTGAAGGGTGAACGAAAGAATCAGTGGGCCATGACGGTCAATGCGCGTTGGCGGATATGCTTCGAGTTCCTTAAGGGTGAGGCCTACGAGGTCGAGATCGTCGATTATCACAAAGGATAAATGCCATGCCTCCCGCCATACACCCCGGCCGTTTGTTGAAGCGCGAATTGAACGCACGCGCATTGAGCGCCAATCGGCTGGCGCTCGATATCGGCGTGCCGTCGGGCCGCATCACCGACATCTTGAACGGCCGGCGATCGATCACGGCCGATACCGCGGTCCGCCTCGGCCGCTATTTCGGCAACAGCGCGCAGTTCTGGCTGGACCTGCAAAGCCAGTTCGACATCGCAGTGGTCGAACGCGATCGGGGTGTCGAGATAACCCGTCGCGTGCGGCCGGCGGATGCGGCGTGAGCCGCGATTTATTCCGCCGCCACCGCGTGCACCGGCTCTTCCGCCGCCTCGACCGGTCCCCGCCTGTCGCCGAATAGCCAAGTCTGCAGCCGGTCGAGATAGAGATAGACCACCGGCGTGGTGTAGAGGGTGAGCACTTGGCTCAGCGCCAGGCCGCCGACCATGGCGTAGCCGAGCGGCTGACGCATTTCCGAGCCGGCGCCGTTGCCGAGAGCGAGCGGGATGCCGGCGAGCATGGCCGCGGCCGTGGTCATCAGGATTGGGCGGAAACGTAAGAGGCAGGCTTCGCGGATGGCGTCGTGCGGCGCCATGTGGCGATCGCGCTCGGCGGAAATGGCGAAGTCGACCAGCATGATGCCGTTCTTCTTGACGATGCCGATGAGCAGGATGATGCCGATGATGCCGATCACCGACAGATCCATGTGGCCGAGGCTCAACGCCAACAGCGCGCCGATGCCGGCCGACGGCAAGGTCGAGAGAATCGTCAGCGGGTGGATGAAGCTTTCGTAGAGAATGCCGAGGATGATGTAGACGACGATCAGCGCGGCGCCGATCAGCGCCGGCTCGCTGCGCAGCGAGGTCTGGAACGCCTGCGCGTTGCCCTGGAAGGTCGGAATGATCGCGGCCGGCATGCCGAGGTCGCGCGACGCATCGTTGACGGCATCGACGGCCTGGCCGAGCGCGACGCCGGGTTTCAGATTGAACGTGATGGTCACGGCGGGGAATTGGCCCTGATGAGAAATCAACAGCGGCCCGACGCCGTTAGAGTCGACGGAGACGAGGGCGGAGAGCGGCACGGCGGCGCCGGTCAGCGGCGACTTCACGTAGAGGCGATCGAGCGTCGAGAGGTCCTTCTGCAATTCAGGCAGGATCTCCAGCACTACGAAATAAGTTTTGAGCTGAGTGAAATACTGGGTGATCTGGCGCTGGCCGAAGGCGTCGTTCAAAGTGTCGTCGATCGCCTGCGCCGAGATGCCGAAACGGGCCGCCTGGTCGCGGTTGATGGTGATCTGCAATTTCGGCGCATTGGCCAACAGATCGCTGGTGACGTCGGCGAGCTGCGGCAGCGTGCGCAGTTTGTCGAGAAGTCTTTGCGACCAGTCGTTCAGCTCGTCGATATTTGTGTCCTGCAAGGTGTACTGAAAACTGCCGCGGGCGATTCGGGCGCCGACATTGATGTCCTGGGACGGCTGCAGGAAGAGATTCACGCCCTGCATCTTGGCAAGCTGTGGCCGCAGGCGATCGATAATCTGTGAAGCGCTGAGCTTGCGTTGGTCGCGCGGCTTGAGCACGATGAAATAGCGGCCGGTATTGGCGCTTTGTGCGCTGCCGGTAGAGCCGGTCTGCGAGCCGAACCCTTCGACATCGGGGTCGGCCAGGATGACGTCGCCGGCGACGTGCATCAGGCGCATCATCTGATCCGGTGAGGTTTCCTGCGCGGCTTCGGCAAAGCCCTGGATCAGGCCGGTGTCCTGGATCGGAAAAAAGCCTTTCGGGATCAGGATCGCCATCACGACCGTCAGCGCCATGGTGGCGAAGAACACGCAAAGCGTGATCGGCTGGTTACGCAGCACGATGTCGAGGGTCCGCCGGTAGAAATTGAGCATGCCGTTGAAGCCGCCCTCGATCACGCGATAGACACGGCCGTGGGTTTCCGGCTCCCGCTTCATGAAGCGCGCGCACATCATCGGCGCCAAAGTCAGCGACACCAGGGCCGAAACCGCGATCGAGGCGGTGACGGTCAGCGCGAATTCGCGGAACAGCCGGCCGATGATGCCGCTCATCAACAACAGCGGAATGAACACCGCGATCAGCGAGCACGAGATCGACAGCACCGTGAAGCCGATCTCGCGCGAGCCGCGCAGCGCCGCGGTGAACGGCGGCTCGCCGTGCTCGACGTGGCGATAAATATTCTCCACCACCACGAGGGCGTCGTCGACCACGAAGCCGACCGCGATGGTCAGCGCCATCAGCGACAGGTTGTCGAGGCTGAAATGCATCAGGTACATCGCCGCGAACGAGCCGGCGAGCGCTAAAGGCACCGTCACGCTCGGAATGAGCGTCGCCCAGAAATTGCGCAGGAATAGAAGGATCACCATCACCACGAGGCAGATGGTGAGCACCAGCGTGAATTCGACGTCGGCCACCGAGGCGCGGATCGTGGTCGTACGGTCGAGAATGGTCTCGACCTTGACCGCCGGCGGAATGCGCGCGGTGAGCTGCGGCAGCTGCGCCTTGATTTGGTCGACGGTGTCGATGACGTTGGCGCCGGGCTGCTTGAACACCGCGAGGATGACGCCGTCGCGGTTGTTCTGATAGCCGGCTACGGTGCGGTCGACCTGATCGGCAACGGCCTGGCCGACGTCGCGCACCCGGATCGGCGCGCCGTTGCGATAAGCGAGCACGACGTCGTTATATTTGCTGGCGTCGGTGAGCTGATCGTTGGCGGCGATGGTGAACGTGATCTTGTCGGTATTGATCACACCCTTGGCGGCATTGGTGGTCGAATTGATCAGCGTGCCGCGGATGTCTTCCAGCGTGATGCCGCTGGCGGCCAGCTTGGCGGGATCGACCTGGACGCGGATCGACGGCGTGCGGTCGCCGAACACCGACACCTGGGCGACGCCCGACACCTGCGAAATCTGCTGCGCCATGAAGACGTTGGCATATTCGTCGACATCGATCAGCGGCACGGTGTCGGATTGCACCGAGAGCATCAGGACTGGGACATCCGCCGGATTGACTTTCTTGTAGGCCGGCGGCGTCGTCAGCGCCTGCGGCAGCGTCTTGGCGGCGACTGTGATCGCCGCCTGCACGTCCTGCGACGCGGAATCGATGTTACGTTCGAGATCGAACTGGATGACGATGGTCGAGGCGCCGAGCGAACTCTGCGACGTCATCTGGGTGATGCCGGCGATCTGGCCAAACTGCTGCTCTAAAGGCGCAGCGACCGAGGTCGCCATGGTCTCGGCGCTCGCGCCCGACCAGGTCGTCGTGACCTGAATGGTGGGGAAGTCGACCTGCGGCAGCGGCGCCACCGGCAGGAACGGGAACGAGACGATGCCGACGAAGGCTAACGCCGCCATCATCAGCGTGGTCGCGACCGGACGCCGGATGAACGGTTCGGAAATATTCACGACGCATTCCCCGGCGTCGCCGCCGTCGACGGCGCGGTGATGGTGACCGGCGCATTGGTTTGCAGCTTGTACTGGCCGTCGGTGACCACGCGGTCGCCGTCATTGACGCCCGAGCTGACGATGGTGCGGTCGCCCGTCGTGGCGCTGGTCTGGATCGGCCGCGGTTCGACGGTGCCGTCCGCCTTCACCACCCAGGCAAACAGCCCGCGCGGTCCGCGCTGAACGGCGAGCGGCGGGATGACGACGACGTCTTTGCGGGTGTCGACCAGCAAACGGGCGTTGACGAATTCCCCCGGCCACAATTTTTCGTCGTCGTTCTTGAACGTCGCCTTGAGGCGGAACGTGGCGGTTGTCGGATCGATCAGGTTGTCGATGGTGGTCAGCGTTCCGGTCGCGAGCAGGCGGGTATTGTTGCGGTCGTAAGCGGCGACTTCGACGGTACCGCGCGCCATCGCATCGCGCACGTCGTCCAGCGTTTGCGCCGGTAACGTGAACATCACCGTGATCGGTTCGGTCTGGGTGAGGATCGCGATCGAGCCCTGGTCGCTGGCGTGCAGGATGTTGCCCGGATCGACCATGCGCACGCCCATGCGGCCGTCGCTCGGCGCCACGATATTGGTGTAGTCGAGGTTGGTCTGCGCGGTCTCGATGGCCGCGTCGTCGGCGGCGATCGACGCCTTGGTCTGATCGACCTTGGCCTGCTGCAGGTCGACATTCTGCTGGGTTTCGACGTTCTTCAAAATGAGCGTCTGGAACCGGGCCATGTCCTTGACGGCAGCGGTCAGCGCCGCCTCGTCTTGCGCCTTGTGCGCCTTGGCGGCGTCGAGCGCGGCCTGATAGAGGCGGGGATCGATCTTGGCCAAGACGTCGCCGCGGTTGACGCGCTGGCCCTCCTTGAAGAACACCTCTTGCAGCTTGCCATCGACCTGGGCGTGGATGCCGACGGTGAACAGCGCCTGCACCGTGCCAAGCCCGGTGAGATAGATCGGCACATCTTGGCGCGAGGCGGTGGCGACGCTGACCGGCACGGCGGCTCGGGCAGGGCGCCCGGCGTGGGCCGGGTCGGGCCCCTGCGACCAATACCAATAGAAAAGACCTAAGACCGCTAAACCCGCAACACTGGCGGTGATTAGGGCGGTACGACGGCTTAATCGGCCCGGACCGATCCGGCTCGTTTCCACGGGCTTCCCTCTAAAAAAGCGCGCTTCGGCGGGTCGCCGCGTCGCTCCTAATGGCTTTAAGGCTTCTACTCTTTACTCTATAGCGGCGCGAATATCTTTCTGGAAGATGAAAAGAAATTCATATTGCATTGCACACACATAAACGCCGTTACGATGTGCATAAATTTCGCATAACCAAAAACGTCTCCGCAATCATGAGTTGAGTTTGACCGATGGGGTTGAATTGCGGCGCTGCGATCAGGGAATCCGCGGTGTTTTGCTGCGGCGGGTCGCTCCGAAGGCGCTCCCAGACCATGGGCCGAACGCAATCCAAACGGGTTCATCCGCGGCAGCGGATTTGATACGCTATGCCCCGAAGAATTCTTAAAGGTCCAGGAGATCGATCATGCTCGACGTCACCAAGCGCCAAGACACCGCCCCGTTCCATACCGCGCTGCTCGACCGGCTGCTGGACGAGGCGGGCATCGATGCCCTGGTCGCGACGTCGAAGCATAATGTGCAATACCTGCTCGGCGGCCACCGCGCCTTCTTCTTCGAATCCATGGACGCGATGGGGCTGAGCCGCTACCTGCCGGTCTTCGTCTATCAGAAAGGCGCGCCGCAAAAGGCCGGTTTCTTCGGCCACCGCATGGAGGGTTTTCAGAACGAGGTAAAACCGTTCTGGGTGTCGGAGGTCAACACCAAGAGCTCGGGCGCCGTCGACGTGATGGAAAAAGCCGTCGATTACCTGCGGCGCCTGGTGCCGAATGCCAAACGCATCGCCATCGAGACTGCGTTCATCCCGCTCGATTCGGCGGCCGTATTGCGCAAGGCTTTCCCGAATGCCGAAACTGTCGATGCGCTATTCGTTCTCGAACGTCTGCGTGCGCGCAAAACACCGCAAGAGCTCGAGATGCTCAAGATCGCCTCCGACGCGGTGATCGATTCCATGGAAGCGGTATTCAAGAATTTCGGCCCCGGAGCCACCAAGAACGAGTTGACCGAAGCGCTGCGTCGCGAGGAAACGCAGCGCGGGCTGACCTTCGATTATTGCCTGATCGCGGCCGGATCGAGCCTGAACCGCGCGCCGTCGGATCAGCGCTGGGAGAAGGGCGACGTGCTGTCGGTCGATTCCGGCGGCAATTATCACGGCTATATCGGCGACGTGGCGCGCATGGGAGTGGCCGGCGAGCCCGATGCCGAGCTGGTCGATCTGTTGGCGGAAGTCGAAGCCATCGAGCAGGCTGCCATGAAGCCGATCCGCGCCGGCGTTTTGGGCAGCGAAATCTACGCGGCCGCCGACACGGTGCTGCACAAATCAAAGCTGCACAATCACACGCATTTCCTTGCCCACGGCATGGGGCTCGTCAGCCACGAAGCGCCGCGGCTGACCAATTCCGGACCGGTGCCCTACGATGCCTACGATGCGACGCGGCCGCTGGAGACCGGGATGGTGGTTTCGGTCGAGACCACGCTGCAACATCCGCGCCGCGGATTTATCAAGCTGGAAGATACGGTGATCGTGCAGCCGAGCGGTTTTGAGGTCTACGGCGACCGCATCCGCGGCTGGAACCGCGCGGGGCGCGGCGCCTGACCGGGCAGGGACCCTAACGAGCGCTTGACGATTGTTGAGTCTGCTGCGCGGCGGCGCGTGCCCGCGCGATCGCGCGCGCAAAGCCTTCATCCTCTTCACGCCGCAGCTTGTGAATGTAGCCGAAGCAGATCAGGCCGACGAAGGCCCACACCCCGCCGGCGACGTAAAACACCAGCGGATCGACGCTGGTCCAAAAGTTCATGATCAGGCAGGTTGTGCCCCAGGCTATCAGCACGATGACGGCACGCGGCAGCAGGTAACCCATGATTCGAGCCTCGTGGCAGGACGCCACGAGGGTGCGCGCGTATGGTTAGTAATGGGTAAACAGCGTGCTCGGCGCTCACGCGGCCTCAATGAAAGTTCAGTGCCAGAAGTCCCGCTTCTGCCAATTCAGGCGCGAGCCGTGGCTTCAGCGGGTCGATGACTTGGTCGCCGTCGCAGCTTGCAATGCCGGTAGATATTCCTGCGACAGCATCATCTCGACGGCATGATCGCACTCTGCCGCATCGCGAAACAGAGCCGGAAATGGATTGGTCTCAAGGAAGAAAAGGCGGGGTCTGTTTCGCGGATTGCTCACAAATACGTCAATACCGAACAGGAAAATCCGATTGGAGGGCTCTCGCCACGTGATCTCGTTCGTCGTGTTGCGGGCAGCGTCCCAGACATACGCGCCGATGAAAGCGTCCATCAAAGAATCGAGTTCGCCGATGATCTCAGCGCGCAGGTTCGCGGACATGTCGTGAATGAGACCAAGCGGATGGATATCGGGCGGGAGCCCTTGCATGCTCCGATAAGCCGTGTTGGTAATTTCGGCGGGTAGGCTCGCCGGGACATATGGCATGGCGGCGCGGCGGACGAAAATTGGCGAGAGCCGCTTTGAGGTGCCCCCGCCGATGTCTATGAGCAAATAACAACGAATGTCTGCTTTGTGGCCCGCAACGAGGAAGGGATCCGGCATCAGCCTTTGCACTACGACCGGGCTACCGAGCTGGTCCGTAAAAATCCCTCCGGGATAAACGACGCGAAAATCCCGGCCGCCTTCGCCAAAGACCGGTTTCACCAAGCAAACTTCGCCGCGTTTTGCAAAAGCGGCAAGAACCGCGCGCAGCTCATGCGGGCGGGCAACATGCGTCTTAGGGCGATTGACGATCCGCCCTGTGGCCAGCTCGTAGCGGCGCAGCTTGAATTCGTGCTGGTCTTTCGCTCCCCAGTTGCGAGCCCAGCCGAGTGCATTGGTTGCAACGCCGCGGGATGAGGCCGCGAGCATCATCCGGTCCACGACAAAATGCAACGGAATGCCTTCGACGTCGATACCGGCGCAGCTAAGCCGCTGCAACGCAGGTCCATCTTTTGCCCCGAGTACACCGCAACGAGGCCCGTAGAAGAACATCACATCTATCGCGAGCGCCTTAGTTTCCGTCATCTCGACCAACGCGCCGCGAGGAGTCACGCGGTACAAAGGTCCTTGCACCGTTACAGTTTCGTCGGTGAATTCAAAGCGATGCCAGTGGCAAATCAGCACCTCGGCTGAACCGGCATGGGCGAAAGCGTTGCCTACGCGAATGCAGGTCGAGCGAGGATAATTGAGTGTCTCGACGATCGCGATGACGGGCGGCAGCTTCGTGGTGACGTCTCCTCAACCAAGCGGCTTTAGTCGGGCGGGCGGTTAATACGGACGAATCGCACTGAGAAAGCCGTCGCTGGAGGAAATGAGCACATGATGTCCATCCAACAGTGAGACTCCCGATGTCACAGGACCGCCGGTCCGGTACAGACCTTTCAGGACCCCCTTCGATGAAACGAATCGCACGGTGCTGTCGGTGCAACCGAAGACCAGGGTCTCACCTGGCAGGAGGGCGATCCTGCCCCTGACTTGGCCTTCGACACGGGCAATCCACTCGACGCGGCCGGAATCCGGATGCAGACAGAAGGCATATTCATCGGCACCGACGATCAAGCCCGCCGGCGTGGGCAGCGGCGCCGAATAGAGACGTCGCGCGAGCCGCTTGCGCCATAGCAACGTCCCACTAACGACATCCAAGGCGGTCACATAGCCGTCAAATCCGCAGCAGAAACACCTTCCCTCGGCATCCGTGGCGAGATCAGCCTTGACCGCCGCAGCAACAGAATAACTCCATAGCGGTGTGCCGTCATGAGAGCGGAAACATCGAACCGCGCCGGAATTGTCGGCGGCTATTACCAGCTTTTCGTCCGCACTCAGCGCCGGCGCGGCATGCGCATACCCCGACATTTTGGCCCGCCAGAGGGAGCGACCATCGGACGCCGATACGCAGACCAGGGCGCCTGCGTCGGGCAAGTCAGTCGCACTTGTAAAAACGCGGCCGTGCTGATCACTGACCGCGCCGGCACCGACACGATCACCGCATCGCGTCATCCACCGGGACCCGCCTGTGTCCGGCGAAAGGCACGTCAGCAGACCGTTGTCGGTGCCTGCCAGAATCCCGTCAGGCAGCGCCACCGGCGAGAAATGCACTGCCGCAGGGCTTTTCTCCGAGGGGCCAACGGTCACTTTCCATATCAAGGTGCCTTCGGTTGTGATCGCCGCAACAAATCCTCGGTTGGACCCAACAATAACTCGATCGTTGCAAAAAAGCGGCCGCGATACCGGCACGTCATCGTCAGCGCGATTTATCCCACCATATCGCCACGCCTGCGCGCCGCCGACGGCGTTTTCCGCGCCAAGCGGCGAAATGCCGAGGCCTGCAAGTGAGAACAGAGTCCTTGTCGGCAGGCCGCGGCTCGCGAGCCGGACGGCGGCATCCGGATCAAACTCGACAATTGCCGCAACGCCAGCGACATTGACGCCGTAGCCGGACAGAATCGCCGCGGCATGAATGGCGGTGTCGCCGCTGTTAACCAAGTCATCAACGATAACCACCCGGGCGCCGGGCGAGGGCGACGGACCTTCCACCTGCCGCCGCAGGCCGTACGCCTTCGGTTTATCTCGAATGAGTAGCCCATCATAAGATTTACCGAGGGAACGCGATGCGGACACCATCCCCGCTGTCAGCGGCGCACCGGAGAGCCCGCTTCCCGCCACGAAATCCGGATGCAAGTCGGCGATCGCTTCGCACAGGAGACGGGAAATGGCCGGCAATATCCGTGCCGACAGAAGGATGTCTCGGCAATCAAGCATCCATCCGAAGGGGTGTCCGTCCTTGCGCCAACCTTCACCGGGCTTGAAAGCCCTATTCAAGAGCGCATCACGCACCAGGGCACGATCGGCGGGACCTTGCGCGTAGTTGTAATCAGCCGGGGAGGAATCAGTCGCGGCCACCAGATCATCTCGTCCGCCGGAACGCCTGCGACCGCCACGCCGGCCGCCCAAGCGAGTCGCTCGAAACCGTCGTCGTCGGACTTGCGGGTTGAGCAAAGTGCGAGTCTTTTTCACGATCGCCGAACAGGAACGTAATGTTTATTCGATGATTTGTGTAACCTTCCGCAAAATCGACAGCCTGGGTTTCATGAAAGAGATCCGAGTTGAAGATGATGGCCCTATTGGTCCGGTATGGTACCGGTACGACGCGCGCGTCACGATCGCGCAAAAGTAATTTCATGAGGTCCGCTCTGCCGTTATAGGCGGTGAAATCCCACCACAGCGGCGCATTCACATCATAGATATCCATGCCGCCTGATTGAAGATTCTGGTTCGCTGTCTCCGGCGTAATCCAGAAGTTGACGTTGACCGCCGCAAAGTCGGCATGCAGCGTGGCGCCGGCCGGCAGTTTTTCGGTATTCTTGAAGCCCCATACTTGGCGGAGCGGGTACTCGGTCCGAATGACATCGGGCATTGCAGCGCGTAACTCCTCGGCGATCTGCAGCAGGAGCGGGCAATTGAACCCATCCTGGAAGAACGCGCCGAGGCGACCGTGGCCGTAGCGGTTCGCCGTCCACACGGTAGATTCGAGGCAAAAATGGCGCAGTTCCATGAGGGCATCTTGGGAAAGAAAATCGTCGATGACGACGATGCCGGCATCCGTCCCGCTGTAGCGCCGGCCTACGTCCATGCTTCTCCAGCTGGACGACAGTGCGCGTGCAACGCGTGGCGTAGGACGAATATAAAGCAGACGATTATAGATCTCGCCGATTGCTTCTTCATCGGCCGGGCTGAGCGGCACTTGATGTTTGATCCCGTCTGCCCGGAGCCTGTCAGCTATGGATTGGAAGACGTTCCGATAGGATGACGTGTCGGCGTTGAGAAGATTTCGACTCTCCAAGTATTCCATTTGTTCGATGTCGTGGCGCAGTTTGGCGACCGTCAAGGATCGCTCTGCGCGTGGCGTGAAAGAGCTCTCTTCATTTGCCGCCGGCGCTTGCGGATACCACCGGCTGCCCCATCGCAGTTCCGCTATGATCTTGGCGATATCGCTGGCCGACCGAAAATCTTCTTTTGCAAAGGCATCGGTTACGGCGCGCGCGCACCACTCATAGCCGGGCTGACCTGTATCAAGCTCCTGCCGTAGCAGCGGCCGTGCCTGCTCGGACATGCCTGCGCGTACGAAAAGACGCGTCAGGTTTCTGCGGGCTAGCTGATGTCCTTTGTCAATGCGTAACGCCTCCCGGTAGCAACGTATCGCTTCCTCCGAAGCACCAGCTCCATCGCAACTCCAGCCGAGACTATTCCATGCGGCTGCATTCCTGGGGTCTTTGCTGATCGCCGCCTTGAAACACCTCTCGGCTTCGGCGCGGTCTCCGCGGTGATACAGCGCTTCGCCTCGGCGCAGATCCTCGTTGGCATCGGCTAAAGTCGCATCGTGCGGCATCGACTTACGCTCCAAAGAAACCACGCCGGCGGCCAGCTATCTCGCGTAGCAGCAAGCATGGCTGGCACACCCGGCGAGGGGTGAATTGGGGCTTAGGACGCAGGCCTTCAGCGCGGGAAGGCCTGGTTGAGGGCACCACTTTCACGCAGATTGTTCGCGTACTGAAACAATGCATCTATGCTGACCAGAACATACGCCGGGTCGAACGCCGCCAGCAGTGCGGCCTCCGCAGTCGTGTGAGTCGTGAATGGGCTGCGCGTTATTCCGGTGTGAGTAAATGGACTCGTGCTTTGCGTCGTCGATGACGTGACGCTCGTGATGAAGGTCGTTAGCGTGATCGCCGTAAACGTGCCGGTTCCGGTTGCGGCGGTTATGCCTGTTCCACCGTCGCCGGTTCCACCGTCGCCCGTTCCGCCATCGCCTGTTCCGCCATCGCCAGTTCCACCAGTTCCTCCGTCGCCGGTTCCTCCGTCGCCGGTTCCACCATCACCGCCGCCGCCATCACCGCCACCACCACCATCACCGCCGCCACCATCACCGCCGCCGCCACCATCACCGCCGCCACCATCACCGCCGCCACCATCACCGCCGCCGCCGCCACCTCCGCCTTCTTCAACGGGCGCCCTCGCTGCGACGAGACGGTAGTGGAACAACGGCAAAAGAACCTCATCGAGGCCCACGGGCTGCTGCCCGACCACGGCGCTTTTCATCATGGCCATAAGCACTTGCGACGCACCATGCTCGACCACACCGCGAGCTAACAGGCTCGCAAAGGCGTTTCTGGACGACGAAGCGCCAGGTTGGAAGCCCCGCTCATGAAGCCATTCGAGAAGCCGCCGGCTCGACATCACCGAGTGGATGAGCTGATCACTTACCTCGGCCTGCTGAGGCGAAAGCTTCACGCCGTAGACATAGTCAAAGATTACGCTTGAAGGGCCTGTCACAAATTGTTCGCGCAGCAGGAAGTCCGTAGCCATCGCACGAAAAAGCGCGTCTAAACGCCGCATCGAACCCAATGCGGCAGCGCTCGCTTGGCCGCCGGCCGCGGACAAGTTGGTCGTAATGAGTTTGAAAAGGTGGTCACTTTCCACAGCACGCCTCCATTTAAGAGCGTTCACTCTGCAGGTTGGACCTTTGCAGCAGCTGCCCCTAACCGTCCGTCCGATCACGGTAACCCGGCTTATAACGTCGAAAAACTTCTAGGCCCTCGATCGAATGTCGCCTCGATTGCGAGGCAGGGGCGTCTAACTGAAGGTTGCAGTTATAATATATAGTTATAGAAGATTGTCACGAAATTTTGTCAAAACCTGGGAGAAACGCGGAACGTCACGACCTCTCCATACGATCCTTCGTTTCGGCTTGCTATCCAAGGCGCGGTGGTGCGGCCGGCGCTCCGCTATGCAACAATGTCCTAAAGCGACAAGCACCACGGCGCGTTCGATCGATGCTGCACGGCGCGCCGCAAATCCGGATGGCTGCCTTCTCGGGCAGGAGCGTTGCTCATTTCGGTCGGAGATGGAGTTATGTTCAACCGAGCCGCTACGGGGAAAAGCTACTCATCCCAAGGACAGGATAGATTTGTACGGGAAGTTTTACGCGAGCTTCGTGGCGGATACTTTATAGATTCAGGCGCAGGCGACGGCGTCGAGGGCAGCAACACGAAACTGCTCGAAGAAGAGTATGGCTGGTCCGGCATCTGCGTGGAACCAAATGCAGAGCTGTTCGCGCGCTTGTGCCGGAACAGGCGATGCCGGTGTGTCAATTATTGTCTCTACGGCAAGGAAGGGGCATTCGAATTTTACGAAGCCGCGCGGGAATACGGCGGTATCATAGAGGCGTATTGCGCGACCAGCCTGGCCGTGGCGCGGGAAGCGGTTTGTATTCTCGGTCCGCGGGCAGGCCTGCCCGATATCACCGTTAAACAGGCCCGACGTCCCGACACCATGCTTCTCGAAGCCGGCAGTCCGCACGTCATTGACTATTGGAGTCTCGACACGGAGGGCTCGGAATTGGAGATCTTGAAGAGCTTTCCATTTGATAAGTATCGCGTGCGTGTGCTGACAGTGGAACATAACTACTTCGCCACGCGCGAGCCGATAAGACACTTCCTCGAGGGTCTGGGATACGAGCGCATTTGCTTGTTGGGCATCGACGATGCTTATGTTGTGCGCGAGGATTTTCCGAAATCTGCGTGGCGTCGCGCGGGGCGACGCTCATGATATTTGACGTTCAATATATTTGACGTTCAATCCGTCAAGCCGGCGATTTTTTTGAGGCCGGATATCCTGCCGCCGAATGACGGTTCGGCCGCCGGTCGGCTAGGCGTTTTGGTTGGAGCGTGATTCCGAAAGTGGAAACCGATTTCGGACAAGACCATGCTCAAATGGTTTTCGCGACGCCGGGAAAGCCCGCACTTGCCCGCCGTGCCCGACGTCACACGTTCTGCGTCACCGCGCTGACGTACTTGGCGCCGATGTCCTGGCCGTTGCGCCAGACCACCTTGTAGGTGCCGCTCTGGCCGGCCGCGCCGCCTTCGGGAAAAACTAGAACGAATTCATCGTGAACTTCGAAACCATTGACATGGATGCGGACGCCTTCGGCGGAGATATTGCTGACGAGGCAATAGCGCGGCGCAATGCCGATGCCGAGCTTGATGGTCGCCAGCTTGCCGAGCCGCTGGCGCGGCGTGCGGCGTCTTTCCTCGATATCGAGCGAGCTCATGATGCACGGCTCCACATGGCGGCCGCGCCTTGGCGATGGCGGCAGCCCCTCAGTGAAAATATCTACCGAATGGCCATTGTCGGTGGCCTAACGCCGGCACTCGGATTTTCTGCGCATTTGCCTGAAAATCGAAGCGGTGGCGTCCATTGCCGGGCCGTACTTACGATCGGGCATCGGCGCCGGTTTGCGGATCACTTCGGCGGTCGCGTTCGCGCAACACGCTTTTGCGTGGCAGGCATCGCCGAAGGGACGGCATCCAACGTCTGCCCATTCGAGCGCCGGCCACGACGGCGCCAGAATTTTTCCGGTAATGGCGCTGTAGACGAGAAGGTTTCGGCGTCGATGGCTTCAAGGGCCATGAGCAGGGCGGCCGGCGCCGTTGTCGCGTCGATGCCCGTCACAAATTGCCAAATTCTTTTGCGGCCCGTGATGAGGGGTTTGCCGCTGGATCGTAAAATTTTGGCCCGCCATTTGCCGGGCCCTTGCTCAAAAGCCTCGACGACAAAACCCTGATACTCCATGCGGCCCCCGCCCGAATATCGACGGTACCGGGGTATGACACAGGAGTAAGCGAAGGCTTGCAGTAAACGGGCGGAAATGTGGTGTTATCGTGGGCACCTATGTCGCGACGCCGCGCGTGTTCGGCGAAGAAGCTGACGTCGAACATTGCCGGTAGCAATTCACCAGATGAATACCATGGCGCGAAGCAGGGCAGGGACTGCGGCAATGATCGGGGCCGTTCTCGGCTTGGTGATCGTTTTAGCGACGTGCGCCGATGCCGCCGCCCAAGGCGCGGATTCGGCGCGTGTCACATTCTCGAGCATGGACGGACGGACAAAACTCGTCGGGTATGTCTTCACGCCGGGCAAAACCGGCCGCGCGCCGGCCGTGGTGATGATGCACGGCCGCGCAGGCCCGTATTCGACCGAAGCCAACGGCCGCTATGACGCCTCGACTCTGTCGGAGCGTCATCAGATGTGGGGGCACTTGTGGGCGTCGCTGGGTTATGTGGCGATCCTGGTCGACGGCTTTGGACCGCGCGGCTATCCGCAAGGTTTTACGCGCGGCAGCTACGATCAGCGTCCCGAAGCGCTCAACGAGGTGACGGTGCGGCCGCTCGATGCCTATGGGGCGCTCGGCTATCTGCGCACGCGGCCGGACGTGGCGCCGGACAGCATCGTGCTGCAGGGCTGGTCGAACGGCGGCAGCGCCACGCTCGCGGCCATGGCGGTGGTCGCTGCCGACACGCCGGGCGCTGTGGCGCACAGCCCCGTGCTGGGCTTCCGCTCGGCGCTGGCGTTCTATCCCGCCTGCGGATTGAAGGGCATGTTCGAGGACGGCTATCGTCCCTACGCGCCGATCCGTGTTTTCATGGGCGACGCCGACGAAGAAGTGTCGCCGAAGCGCTGCGCGACGCTGGTGGAAAAAAGCCGCGCGCAAGGCGGCGACATCGCCATCAAGCTCTATCCCGGCGCCACCCACGATTTCGACGATCCCGGCCGCAAGCGGCAAAGCGTCGATGGCAACGTCGCCGCGAAGGCCGACGCCATGGAAGAGGCGCCGGCGTTTTTCGCGGAGCAGCTGGCGGTCAAGCATTAAACTGGCCAGCTACTGGATCATCTCGTTGACAACGATTTCGCGCGGATTCCTCTCGCTGGCCGACAATGGGATTGAATGACGCGCCGGTATCGGAAAGCTTCAAGGAACCCAGAACGGCATCGCCGGCTTGAAGTGCTCGACGCTGCTCGACAATCCGATGTCGCGCAAAATGTCGTCGCTCAGATTTGGCAGATCGAAGCTCGAACCATCCTGCCAGGTCAGGAAGCGATGTTTGAACTGCCGCCACGCGCCAAGCGGATTCGGGTTTGTCGGGCTCATGTCTCTCGCCTCGGTAGGAGAATCCGAGATTGACCATAAGCCTTGCCACAACAGTTGAGTGTGATGTGCAACATCACGGCGCGCTTTGTTGGCGAGAAATTTTGGCCAGATAGCCGCGTGTGGCGTGATGCCGATCACATTTAATGCCGTTTGCCGCCCATAGAACGGCACGCCGCTGAGCCGATTTCACACTCCAATTGGCGGCCGGCGAAGGAGGGCGGTAGACATGCCGGTGCGTTTGCCGATCTGGCCCAGATAGCCCTTTCGACCGCCTTAGGTTCAACGATAGAGTGCTCCACTTGCAGGTTGGGGCAGGCATGCAACGGCGCGAATTCATTGCTTTATTCGGCGGCGTAGCCGCCACGTGGCCGTTTGCCGCGCGGGCGCAGCGCGAGCAAAAGCGGCGCGTTGCGGTGCTGATGGGCGGGCTTTTATCCGGCGATGCCAACGGACAGGCCGAAGCCGGCGCGCTCGAGGATGCTTTGCAGGAGCGCGGCTGGCGCCAAGGTGGCACCATTGAGCTCACCTATCGCTGGCCGGGCGCCGAGCTCGATGCGGTGCGGGCGGCTGCGAGCGACATCGCCGCCAGCCGCCCCGATCTGGTCGTCAGTCGTTCCACGCCGGCAACGTCGGCGCTGATGAGCGCCGGCCTGCCGACGGTTTTCCTGCTGGTGGCCGATCCGATCCGCTCGGGCTTTGTGCAAAATCTCGCGCATCCCGGCGGCAACGTTACCGGATTTACCAATTTCGAAGCTTCGGTCGGCGGCAAGTGGCTCGAGTTTCTCAAAGAAGCCGCGCCGGGCGTCACGCACGTTACGCTTTTGTTCAATCCGCAGACTGCGCCGTTTGCCGAGAGCTACTTGCATGCGGCGCAACCGGCGGCACAAACCCTTGGCGTCACCGTGGCGCCTGCGCCATCGACGAGCACGGCGGAACTGGAAAGCGCGGTTGCGGCTGCTGCGGCGACGCCCGGTGGCGGGATCGTCGCGATGTTCGATACGTTCCTTGCCGAGCATCGCGATTTTCTGGTCGCGCTGGTGGCGCGCTATCGGCTGCCGGCGATCTACGGCAGCCAGATTTTTACGCCGAGCGGCGGGCTGATGTCTTATGCGTCCGATTACCCGGATATTTTCCGCCGCGCCGCGGACTATGTCGATCGCATCCTGCGCGGCACGCGCCCGGGCGATCTGCCGGTCCAGGAGCCGGCGAAGTTCACGCTCTCGGTCAACCTTAAGGCCGCCGCGGCAATCGGGCTCACCTTGCCGCAGTCGCTGATCACGCGCGCCGACGAGGTGATCGAGTGAGGCGGCGTGATTTCATCGTGCTCGCCGGCGGCGTGGCCGCGTGGCCGCTCGCTGCTCGCGCGCAGCAGGACAATCGCGTCCGCCACATCGGCGTCTTCATGAATTTGCCCGAGGGCGACCCCGATGCGACGCGTTGGATTGCCGCTTTGCTGAAATCGCTCGACGAATTCGGCTGGACCGAGGGCCGCAATATTCGACTCGATTTCCGCTGGGGGGTCGATGCCGAGCATGTTCGCAAGAATGCCGAAGAGCTGGTTGCACTCAATCCGGAGGTCATCGTGGCAGCTTCGGCGCCGGCGGTTCTCGCGCTGCAGCAAGCGACGCGCAAGGTGCCGATCATATTCGTCGCGGTGACCGACCCGGTTGCGCTCGGCCTTGTCGAGAGTCTGGCGCGGCCGGGCGGCAACACCACGGGTTTTTCCCCGGCCGAACTCGGCTTGGGGGCAAAATGGCTCCAGGTCCTCAAAGAGATGGTGCCGGCCCTGACGCGGGTTGGCGTTTTTCACAATCCGGCCAATTCCGGCTCCGTGTCGCAATTCGCCATCATCCAAGCCGCGGCGCCCTCGCTTGGCCTTACGCTCAGCGTGATCGATACAGCCGATAAGTCCGCGATCGAGCAGGCTGTCGCTGCCTTCGCGAGTTCGCCGAATGGCGGGCTGATCGCGCTACGGATAGGGGAGAATATTTCACTGCGCGATTCGCTCGTCGCGTGGGCGGCCCAGTTTCGATTGCCGGCGATTTATCCGTTGCGGACCTTCGCGACGGCCGGGGGGCTAGCCTCCTATGGCCCCGACGTGGCCGAGGAGTACCGCCAGGCCGGCGGCTATGTCGACCGCGTCCTCAGGGGTGAAAAACCGGCCAATTTGCCGGTCCAGGTGGCGAGCAAGTACCAGTTGGTCATCAATCTCAAGAGCGCCAAATCGCTCAATCTGGCCCTCCCGAAGACGCTCCAGGCGACGGCCGACGAAGTCCTCGAATAAAGGCAGCGGGCAGGTTCCCGATGTTGTGCTAAGATAATGAAATGAAAGCGGATACCGATCAGCGCCCCGGTCCGATGGGCCTCGCAATCCGTCTCGGCAAGGCCGGGCCGGCGGTCGGCGCTTCGATCGTGCGCAGCCGCCTGTTCATCAAATATGTAGCGCTGCTGGTTGCCGTGGTCGTTCTCGCGCTGCTTGCCAACGGCGCTTTCGAGATCTGGTTTTCGTACCAGGAGCACAAGGCCTCGCTGATCGGCATCCAGCGCGAACAGGCCGAGGGCGCCGCGTCGAAAATCGAACAGTTCATCACCGAGATCAACAGCCAGGTCGGCTGGACGACGCAATTGCCGTGGTCGGACTCCACGCTCGATCAGCGCCGCTTCGACGCGTTGCGGCTTTTGCGGCAGGTGCCGGCCATCACCGAGCTCGCCCAGATCGACGCCTCCGGCCACGAGCAGCTGCGCGTCTCGCGGCTGACCATGGACGTGGTCGGCAGCGGCGTCGACTATTCGACCAAGCCGGAATTCACTCAGGCCGTCGCCCACAAAGTCTATTACGGGCCGGTCTATTTCCGCCGCGAGTCCGAGCCCTATATGACGCTGTCGCTCGCCGGCACGCGGCGCGATACCGGGGTGAGCATCGCGCAAGTCAATC
This sequence comes from Xanthobacteraceae bacterium, assembly GCA_049584715.1. Taxonomy (GTDB): domain Bacteria; phylum Pseudomonadota; class Alphaproteobacteria; order Rhizobiales; family Xanthobacteraceae; genus BOG-931. Next base: position 1,685 of record JBAUYI010000143.1, on the reverse strand, counting down.
TCAAGCTGATCTGGGACGTGGTGTCGAAGATCAAGGTCGGCCAGCGCGGCCGCGCCTATGTGGTCGATGCCGACGGCCGCCTCATCGCGCATCCCGACATCAGCCTGGTGCTGCGCAATACCGATATGTCGAAGCTGGCCCAGGTCCGCAGCGCCCGCTCAGCCGGTTCGGGCCAAGCGGTGCAGGAATCCGAGGATATTACCGGCAACCGGGTGTTGACCGCCTATGCGCAGGTGACGCCGCTTGGCTGGCTGGTTTTCGTCGAGACGCCGGTCGCCGAAGCCTATGCGCCGCTTTACGCGTCGATCCAGCGCACCGGCTATGTGCTGTTCGGCGCGCTCGCGCTCGCCTTCATCGCCGGCATGTTCCTCGCCCGGCGGATGGTGGGGCCGATCCAGGCGCTGCGCGCTGGCGCGGCACGCATCGGGCTGGGCGACCTGAGCCAACGCATCAACATCAAGACCGGCGACGAAGTCGAGGCGCTGGCCAACCAGTTCAACGACATGGCGGCCAAGCTCGAGGAATCCTATTCCGACCTTGAGCAGAAAGTCGAAGACCGGACTCACGAACTGAGCCAGGCGCTGGAGCAGCAAACCGCGACGGCGGAAGTCTTGCAGGTGATTTCCAGTTCCCCCGGCGAGCTCCATCCGGTGTTCGATGCCTTGTTGCAGAACGCGGTGCGAATTTGCGAAGCCAAGTTCGGAAATCTTTGGGTTCGCGAGGGCGACAAATTTCGCATCGTTGCCGTACACGGCGGACCGCAGGAATACCGCGACCTGCTTTTCAGCGAGCCCCTGGTATTGCCGTTGCCGGATAGCGCCATGGGCCGGGCCACCGGCACTGGTCAAGTCGCTCAGGTCGAGGACATAAGCACGACGCCAACGCACGGCATGAAGATGCGGATGGCGACGATCGAAATCGCGAAAGCCCGCACCCTGATCGCCGTGCCGATGTTGAAGGAAAAGGAGGTTGTCGGCATCATCGCCATCTATCGCCAGGAGGTGCGGCCTTTCACCGAGAAGCAGATCGCGCTGGTTGAGAGCTTTGGGGCCCAAGCCGTCATCGCCATCGAAAATACACGCCTGCTGCACGAGCTGCGGCAATCGCTGCAGCAACAGACCGCCACCGCGGACGTGCTCAAGATCATCAGCCGTTCGACTTTCGACCTGCAGACGGTTTTTGAGACGCTCGTCGAGTCGGCATCCCGGCTATGCCGCGCCGAACAGGCAGCTATTCTGCGGATGATCGATGGTCAATTTCATTTCATCGCTGCGCACGGGTCCGAAGATTTCAAGCACTACATGCAAAGCCATCCGATCGCCATCGATCGGTCATCGGTGTCGGGCAGGGCGGCGCTGGAAGGCCGCATCGTCCAGGTTGCGGACGTGCTCGCCGATCCCGAATATGCCAAACTTGAGACCCAGCGGGTCGGGGGATTCCGCACCGTGCTCGGCGTGCCGCTGCTGCGCGAAGGAGCGGCGATCGGCGCCGTGCTGTTGACCCGATCGGAGGTCCAGCCGTTCACGCAACAGCAGATCGACCTGATCACGACCTTTGCCGACCAGGCGGTGATCGCCATCGCCAATGTCAGCCTGTTCGACGAGATCCAGGACAAGAGCCGGCAGCTCGAGCAGGCAAGCCAGCACAAATCGCAATTCCTCGCCAATATGAGCCACGAACTGCGC
>JBAUYI010000142.1:0-13953 GCA_049584715.1 Xanthobacteraceae bacterium | reverse complement strand
GCGACAACAACTGGCAGACCTGGGGCATCGGCTCCCGCACTCAATGGGACGTCACCAAGACGTTCTACCTGGGCGTGGAAGTGCTGTACCAGAACCTGCACAGCGCGCAGACCGGCACCGGCTCTGTCATCGGTCCGGCCGGCTTCGCCTCCTACGCCTTCGGCGGCGCCACGGTCAACGAAGCCAACTCGACCAACTGGATGGTCAGCGTTCGCGCTCACCGCGACTTCCTGCCCTGATCGCTTGATCAAGGTGTGAATTCGATGATCCCCGGCGGTCCTTCCGCCGGGGATTTTTCTTTGTGCAAGACTATTGGTGCGAAGCTGTGCCGTCGCAGGCGGCGACGAACTGCGCCACCGTGGCGATGAGGCCGCCCTCGAGCGCCGGAACATGGCCCTGATCCGGCACTTCGATCGACTGCATCCCGGGATGATGCGCGGCCATGGCCTCGACCGTCGCGGCCGACAGGATGTCGGAATTGGCGCCATGGATGACCAGCATGGGCACGTGGACAAGCGAATCGAACTCGTTCCACAGCGGCGGTAATGGCCGCTCGATGTCGATGTCGGCGAGCGTCCGTGCCAGCCGGACGTCATAGGTCGGCGTCAGCGCGCCATCTTTCACGAGCCAAGTGCGGTGCGCGGCCGCGAGCCACCCCTCCGCCGTGACCAAAGGAAATTGCGCGGCGAACAAGCGGCGCAGGATCTCGGCGCCATCGGCAAAACTGCGCGGCGTCGGCAGCTTGCCGACATAGCTCTTGAGGCGCACCAGCCCCTTCAGCTCGATCACCGGGCCGATATCGTGCAACACGACGCCGGCGATCGCGGTCGGATGCGCCACGCCCATGAGCATGGTCAAAAGCCCACCCCGCGAACTGCCGATGAAGACCGCAGGCCGCACGCCGAGCGCGGTCAGAACCGTCGCCACGTCGGCAAGCTCGACCGCGAGATTGTAGTTGTCCGGATTACTGTCGTAGTCGGATTGGCCGCGCCCGCGCGAATCGACGGCTATGACGCGGCGCGGCAGCGCCATATCGTTCGCCAAAGCCGGCGCCAGCGCTTCGAAATCGCTCACGGTGCGCGTCAGTCCCGGCAGGCAGACGACCGGAACGCCAGGCGCGGTGCGGCTGCCGTAGTCCTGCACATGCAAGCGCAGCCCGTCCTGCGCGGTGACAAAGATGCTCCCGCCATCGCGTCCGCCGCCAGTCATATCAAATACACTCCACGACAGCCGCAATAGTCTTAGCCGTTCGAGGCGCCAATGTAGTTGCCCGGACCGGGCGCGGCAAATATGTGCCGGCGGCCGGGCGAATTTCTGTCCTATGGCCGCGAGCGGCATTATGATCGGTCAGCGGCTTGAGGAGCGCGATGACGAACAAGCTGGGACATCAGGTCTCCCATGGCGGTGCGAGCAGCGGCGACGAAGCGCTGCAGCGGGCCATGATTGCTCTCAATAGCGGACATCCGGCCGACGCCGAGCGGATCGCCGCCGATATCCTCAAAACCAATCGCCGCAACGTCCTGGCGCTGCAGATTTTGGCCAACGCGCTGTTGCTGCAGAACAGGATTGCCGACGCCATTGCGCCGCTCGAGGTGGCGGCGCGCGGCAATCACGATCCACAAATCGAAACCATGCTCGGCATCGTGCTGCGGCAGGCCGGCAGGATCGAGGACGCCTTGTCTTGGCTCGAGCGTGCGGTCAAACGGCGGCCGCCGCATGCTCAGGCGTTCTACGAGTTCGGCTGTCTATTGTCGTTCCTCAATCGCGATGACGAGGCGGTTGAGGCCTTCAACCGCGGTCTCGATGTCGCGCCGCTGATGCCGCAGCTCTCGGTCCAGCTCGGATACGTGCTGCTCCGGCGCAAACGCTATGCGGAGGCCAAGACTGCGTTCGGCCGCGCGTTGGCCAATGCCGCAGGCTCGCCCGAAGCCCTGTTCGGCCTAGCCAAGACGCATCAGGCGATCGGCGACAACGCGGCGGCGGCCGGATATTTCCGGCAGTGCCTGACGAGCCGGCCCAATGACGCGGATATGTGGCTGCAGCTCGGCTACTGTCTGTTGGAGCTCGGCGATCGCGCGGCTGGTCTCGAGTGCTTCCGCACCGCCACGCGCGGCGATCCGCAGAACCACGGCAATGCGCTTTCGGCCCTGGTGAAGTCGGGCCGCGGCCGGTTTTGGCTCAAGCCGAGTAGGGCTGCGCAATATTTTCGCGGAACGAAAAGCTAACGCAGCGACGGTCGGTAGCGGCGGCGATAGACGTTGGTCTCGCGCCGGAGCAGGTCTTGGGTTTCATTCAAGCGCGCGACTTCGTCGGCCGACATGGCCGCGCATTCGCCGCTCCAGCTTTCGCGCTTGACCGGCAGGCACTGGACCACTGGCGTACCCTTCGGCAGCACGCCGTTGAAATCGGCGTCGTGCCAATAGGCCGGGAAATGCAACGGCGTGTCGAAAAACGTGTCGCACGCGACCAAGCCGGTCAGCGCCGTGAACGGCAGGTCGCTGCGATTGACCGGATGGGTGAACAACAGCGAGTAGCCTTGCGGCGCCTCGATGGTCCAGAAATTGGTGAACTTGATGATGAAGCGATCGTCGTCGAACAGCGGCGTGCCGGTGGCCTGGCTCGGGTCGTGAAAATCGATCGGCGAGCGCGAATAGTCGCTGACGAAGCCCTCTGGCACGTCGAAATCCCAGCTGAACTCGCCGTCCTGCACCTTCAGATCGACCGTGAGCGGGATGAGAAAGCCGTAAGTCATCGCGTCGATGAACGGCGGACATTTTTTCAGCGTGAAGGTGTCCTGCCGCGCGATCGGGCTGAACGAATTTTGCGGCATGGCCTTGTACCAGTCGGGCAGGCCAAGCACCGCGGGAACGGGCTGCGGTATCAGACCCTCGTATTCCGGCGGACAGCGAAATTTCAGCTTCATCTGAACGGATTGATCCATCGCATCGCGCCCTTTGACCGTGCTCAGACCGCACATTGCGCCGGTTGCTCTGCGATCTTAGCTCAAGGCGCGGGTCAGCGACCAGACCAGCGCGCTGTCGCCGGCAGTCGGCGATACCTGTGTATCGGAGCGATCGAGGAGGCTAGCTGCCGCGGCGCAGGTCGGCGTCGATCAACAGCCGTGAGCCGTTGTCGAAGCGGGCGCGGTAGACCTGCATGTTCTCCAGCACGCGCTGGACGTAAAAGCGTGTCTCCGAAATCGGAATGCGCTCGATCCAGTCGATCGGATCGACTTTTGGATCGCGCGGATCGCCATATTGCGCGATCCAGTCCCTGGCCCGGCCGCGGCCGGCATTGTAGGCGACAAATGCCAGAATGTAGGAGCCGCGGTAGAAGTCGAGGTCGTTGCCGAGCTCCGCCGCGCCGAACTGGGCATTGTAGGTGGGATCGTTGGCCAAGCGGCGCTGATCGTAGGTGACGTTGAAACGTTTGGCCGTATCGCGGGCTGCGGCCGGCGTGACCTGCATCAGGCCGTAGGCATTGGCGGCGGACACGACCTTGGGATTGAAGGCGCTTTCCTGCCGCGCGATCGAATAGACCACGTAACGCTCGACGTCCGGCCCGATCGGCTGGAAATCCGGCACGCCGAAATCGGGGAATGCGTATTGCTCCAACGGAAAGCCGCGGCCGAGCGCGGTCTTGCCGATGAGCAGCGTTGAGCGCGCATCATTGTGCTGTTTTGCGATCTCAGCGAGCGCCGTCAACGCCGCCGGATCGTTCGCCTTGTCGGCCAAGTCCGCCGCCATCGCAGCGACGACGTCGCGGGCGTCGATGGCATAGAGCATCTCGAACACGCGCGCGACTTCGAGGCTACGAAGATCCGCCGACGGCGCCGGCAAGGGGCGCAGCGTGACTTCGGTGAGATCGAGGCGCGCGCGGGCCAACTGGCCGTAATAGGCGATCGGAAACCGCGCCGCGCTGTCGTAATAGGTGCGCGCGTCGTGGTCATGCCCGGCAGCCTCCGCCGCGCGGCCCTGCCAATAGAACGCTCGCGCCAGCGTAATGGGATTGGAGACGCCTTCGGCGATGCGGGCGAAATGAGTGAGCGCGACGGCCGGCTCGTGCAGGAACGTCAGCGCGATCCAGCCCGCGGTGAACTGCTGATCGGCGCGGAAATTCTCGTTCATCGGCGGCGCGGTGCCGTTGGCGACCTCGTAGGCCATTTTGTTGTTGCCGAGGTCGAGCAGCTTGCGCGCCAGGACCCGCCGCTCGACCCACCATTGATCGACATCGCGCAGCACCGCCGGATCGTGCGGCGCCGAGATCATCCAGCGGCCGGCCTCGTCGATCTTGTCGCCGCGGCGCAGCCACTGCGCGCGGCTGAAGATATAACCGGCATCGTGCTGAGCCGCCGCCGGCACGCCTTCGAGCAGCGCTTTGGCGTTGCCGGCCTTGTTGATGACCGCGGCGCGCGCTTTGGCGATCGCAAGCTGCGTGCTGTCGAGATGATGTGCCGCCCGCAAGCCGGCGTCGTCGTCCTCGGCATAGAGGCGGGCATCCATGCGCGCCTTGTCGTCGTCGGCCGTGATGAGGCCTGCGAACATGTCGCGGATCTGGGCTTCAAGATCGCCGGAGAAGGCGTCGCTGCGCCAGGCGTCGCCGATCGCCTGATGGGCGCCGGCGCTGTCGCCCTGCGAGAGCAGTGCGCGGGCCAGCGCGAACTTGCCCTTGGCGGTGCGCGGCGGGTCGGTCTTGAAGAAGGCGAGCACGGTCGTCGGGTCGCTGCGCTCCTGCCACAGCATCGCTTCCGCGCGTCGGCGCAAGGTGACGATGCTTGGCCAACTCGGATTGGCGGCAATGAACGCGGCATAGCGCGCGAACGTGGCGGTGGTGTCATCGCTGCGCAGCACCAGCCATTCGATGAGCTTGCGCGCCAGCGGATCGGAAATCGAGTTTTCGAGACTGGCGGCTTCGTCACTGCGACTCTTGCCGACGAGGTCCACGGCCTGTTTGAGCGCGTTGAGATCCAGCGGCGATGTCGCCGCGCTGGTCGCCATGGCCAAGGCCGGAGTCGATCGTAACAGCGGCGGCGGCATGGCAGGCGCTGGCGGCGTGACGTTGGTGCGGCCGGCCGGATCCGGGACGGACGCGGTGGTCGCGCCGCGAAGCGTGCCGGGCGAAAGCGACAGCGGCGCGGGCGTGCCCTTATGGGCCTGCTCCTTGCGCTCGGTTGCTTTGTGTTCGGTGGCCTTATGCTCGGTGGCCTTGGGCTCGGCGGTTTTGTGCTCAGCGCCTTTGTGCTCGGTGGCTTTATGCTCGGTCGCCTTGGCTTTCGGGGCGGGGGCGATCGCCGCCGGTTTGGCCTGCGGCAGCGGGACCTGCGTTTGCGCGGCGCAAATTCCTCCCCCGGCGACCAGGAGGGTCGCCACACATAGCGAAAGCCGAATAAGGGTCACCAGCACCGATCCTCCGCGGCACTCACCGCCGGCGATTCTAAGGGAATCTCTTCGGCTGGTAAGATTGAGGAATTACTAAGCTTTTTGAAGGCGGCCGGACAATTCCCGCATTTCGCGGCAAAACCGGGGCATTATCCGCGCAAGGGCCTTTCAAGCCCGCGTCCAACCCGATATTTATGCCTTACGGTCGGCCCTCGCTACTCCAAGCCTCCCGCTTGCTGCAGGGCTGCGCCAGGGACCGGTGTCATGGCTGCCAAGACAAATTTCCGAGGCTCCTTCACTGCGCTCGTCACGCCGTTCAAGAACGATGGCGTCGACGAGAAAGCGTTCCGCGCCCTGGTCGACTGGCAGATCGCCGAGGGCACCAACGGCCTCGTTCCGGTGGGCACGACCGGCGAAAGCCCGACGCTGTCGCATGAGGAGCATCACAACGTCGTTGCGTGGTGCATCGACCAGGCCCACGGCCGGGTGCCGGTGGTGGCCGGAGCCGGCTCGAACTCGACCAAAGAAGCCATCGATCTCGCCCAGCACGCCGAGAAGGCCGGTGCCGACGCCGTGCTCGTGGTCACGCCGTATTACAACAAGCCGACCCAGGAAGGGCTCTATCAGCACTTCAAGGCGATCAACGACGCCATCGGCATTCCGATCATCGTCTACAACATCCCGCCGCGCTCGGTGATCGACATGTCGGTCGACACCATGAAGCGGCTGTTCGAGCTCAAGAACATTGCCGGGGTCAAGGACGCCACCGGCAATGTCGTTCGCGCCTCGCTTCAGCGCGGCGCCATGGGCCCCGACTTCAATCAACTCTCCGGCGATGATGCGCTCGCTCTGGGCTACATGGCTCATGGCGGGCACAGCTGCATCTCGGTGACATCAAACGTGGCGCCGCGGTTGTGTGCGGAATTCCAGGCCTGCTGCCTCAAGGACGACTATGCGGGCGCGCTCAAGCTGCAAGACAAGCTGATGCCGCTGCATACCGCGCTATTCATCGAAGCCAATCCGGCGCCAGCCAAATATGCGCTGTCGGTGCTGGGCAAGTGCGCCGAGACCGTGCGGCTGCCCATGGTACCGGTCGCCGACAAGACGCGCGCCGCGGTGCGCGAAGCCATGGTGCATGCCGGCCTCATCAACTGAGCTGGGCGCTCTTTGCAGACCAATTGTTACGCGGCGTTGCGCTGCGGAAGGCGTGTCGATTTATCGGACAAGGGAGGGATCGATGCTCGAAGAATTCAAGAAATTCGCCATGCGCGGCAACGTCGTCGACCTTGCCGTCGGCGTCATCATCGGCGCCGCCTTCGGCGCCATCGTCAGCTCACTGGTCGCCGATATCATCATGCCGATCATCGGCTCGGTGACCGGCGGCCTCGATTTCTCCAATTATTACCTGCCGTTATCGTCGAAAGTGACGGCAACGGCTTTGGCGGACGCGAAAAAGCAGGGTGCCGTGCTGGCTTGGGGCAACTTCCTCACCCTCGTCATCAACTTCCTGATCATCGCCTGGGTGCTGTTTCTCTGCATCAAGGGCATCAACCGGCTCAAGAGCGCGGAACCGCCGCCGGCGCCGGCTGCGCCTTCCAAAGAAGAGCAGCTGCTCACCGAGATCCGCGACCTGCTCAAGAGCCGTTGAAGGTTTTGGGACTGCGGCATGGCGACCAAGACTGAACGAAAGCTCCGCGTCGTTGCCGACAATCGCAAAGCGCGCTTCAATTATTTCATCGACGAGACCATGGAAGCCGGCGTCGCGCTGACCGGAACCGAGGTGAAGTCGCTGCGTCTGGGCAAGGCGACGATCGGGGAATCCTACGCCGACGCCCGCGGCGGCGAGATCTGGCTGATCAATTCCAACATCCCGGAATATCTGCAGGCCAACCGCTTCAATCACGCGCCGAAGCGGCCGCGCAAATTGCTGCTGCATAAGCGGCAGATCAGCAAGCTGATCGGCGCGGTCGAGCGCGAGGGCATGACGCTCGTTCCGCTAAAGCTCTATTTCAACGAAAAGGGCCGCGCCAAGGTCGAGCTGGCGCTGGCGCGCGGCAAAAAACTCTACGACAAGCGCGAGACCGAGAAGAAGCGCTCGTGGGAGCGCGAGCGCGGCCGGCTGTTGCGGCAGAAGGGATAAGACATGGTGCCGACCAAGCTCGACCATTGCGTCATCCACGTCACCGACTGGGAGCGCTCGAATGCGTTCTACACCACGGTGCTCGGCGCCGAGCTGGTGACGCGGCCGGCGGGCCATGCCTATCGCTTCGGCGACAAGCAGCTCAACGTGCACGGGCCCGGCGTAAAACCCGCCGAAGTGGCGCGGCTGCCGGTCGCGCCCGGCAACAGCGATCTGTGCTTCGAATGGATCGGGCCGATCGCCGACGCCGTCGCCCACCTCGGTCGCCACGGCGTGCGCATCGAAAGCGGTCCGATGCAGCGCTTCGGCGCCAAGGGCGCCGGTACCAGCGTTTATTTTCGCGATCCCGACGGCTCGCTGATGGAATTCATGTCGTATGCGGGAGAGAAAAACGCTGAAGCGCCAGGCATGCACGATCCGACCTTCTTGCCGCCCGATATTCCCGTGCCGCAGGATGACGGCCGGGCGCGGCACCTGACGGGCGTGAAGCTGCCCGACGTGGCGCTGCCGGCGACCGGCGGCGGCATGGTGAACCTGTCGAAGCTCAAAGGCCGCACGGTGGTTTACGTCTATCCGCGCACCGGCGTGCCCGGCGTCGATGCGCCGCCGGGCTGGGATCAAATCCCCGGCGCGCGCGGCTGCACGCCGCAATCGTGCGGCTTTCGCGATCATTTCGCCGACCTCAAGGCGCTCGGCGTCGCCCAGGTTTTTGGCTTGTCGACGCAAGCCACCGGCTACCAGCAGGAGGCGGCCGACCGGTTGCATCTGCCGTTCCCGATCCTCTCCGACGCCGAATTTGTCCTGGCGACCGGCTTGCACCTGCCGATGTTCATGACGTCGGGCATGACATTGCTGGCGCGCATGGCGCTGGTCATCGAGGACGGCACGATCGTCAAAGTGTTCTATCCGGTGTTTCCGCCGGACAAGAGTGCCGAAGAGGTCATTGCCTGGCTGCGTAGTCGCCCGGCATGATCCCGAAAAGTGGGAACCGGTTTTCGGATGAGATCATGCGCACTTGAATGATTTTCAGCGGAAGATCGTGCTGGCGGCAAAATGCTGCGCCATGAAGTCGTTGAAGACTTTGACCTTGGCGGAAAGCTGCTGGCTCGCGGGATAGACCGCGTAGATCGTCGCCTCGGGTAGCTGGTAGTCCGGCAACACCTGCTTCAGGCGTCCGGCATCGATGTCGGCGCGGAAAAAGATGATCGGGCCGTAGGCGATGCCGAGGCCGCGCACCGCGGCCGTGTTCAACACCTGGCGATGGCTGGTGACGATCGGCCCGCTCACCTTCACCACGCGTTCGCCATCCGTGCCGATGAGGTGCCACTCGTCCGGTTCGGCGATGTAACTGTAGCAAAGGCAATCGTGCCGGGTGAGGTCCTCGGGGATCTGCGGCGTGCCGCGCCGCGCCAGATAGTCCGGCGCCGCGCACAGGATCCGTCGCGCGGTGTTGAGCTTGCGCGCGATCAGACTCGACGCGGTGCCGCGCGGCATGCCGACGCTGATGGCGATGTCGTAACCGGCCTGGATTGGATCGGTGACGTGGTCATTGACCGTCAGTTTGACGCGCAGTTTCGGATAGGCGACGACGAGATCGGTGATCGCCGTTCCCAATTCGGTGAGGCCGAAATTGGTCGGCGCGATCACCCGCAATTCGCCGCGCGGTTCGTTGTGTAGTTCGCTCGCCGCGCGTTCGGCCTCGTCGAGCTCGGCGAGAATGCGCCGGCATTGTTCGTAAAACCGCCGCCCGGCATCGGTGGCGCTGACCCGCCGCGTGGTGCGGTCGAGGAGGCGGGCGCCGAGCCGTTCCTCGAGCTGCAGCACATGCTTGCTGGTCGCGGCGCGCGACAGGCCGAGCCGCTCGGCCGCCGCTGTGAACCCGCCAGCTTCGATGACGGCAGAAAAAACCCTTGCATTTTCAAAGCGATCCATTAAAGGCCTAAAGATTGTCAACCAATTGTGGACAATCTATTTCGGGCCGTCCCGATTATCAATTCGATTTTCTCCGGTATGGGTGAGGCGTCCGCCGCCACAAAATCGAGAACGAGGAGGAACCCGATGTCGAAATTCGTCGTCGCGCCGCATTTCCGGCTGCACGAATGGGTCGCCGAAAAGAAAGGCTATTTTGCCGCCGAAGGTCTCGACTACGAGTTCCGCGAGACCATGGATTCGAGCGCGGGCAGCGGCCACCACATCGGCAACAAGGTCGGCGCCTATCAGACGCTGGAAGCCGGCCGCACCTGCAATGTCAGCGGCGCCTGCCATTGGACCATGAACGTCGCCGCCTCGAACGGCCACGGCAAGCTTTATGCCGACGCTTACTCGGTCTCGCCCTGCGGCGTATTCGTGCCGCCGGAATCGCCGGTGAAGACGCCGGCCGATCTCGCCGGTGTGCCGATCTCGGTCGGCTACCAATCCGGCAGCCACTACGCGACCATCCAGGGCCTCGAACAATATCTCAAGCCCGATCGGATCAACCTGTCGTTCAACGACGGGCTCCTGTTCAGCCGCATGGAGTTGTTGGTCGATCGCAAGGTGCCGGCGGCGTCGTTGTTCTCAGGGCCGTATTATTTCCTCGAACAGCTCGGCTTCCGCAAAATCATCGACACCACTTTCATGATGGCCTCGATGGTCACCGGCACGCCGGACCCGGAAGACGTGCGCAAATATTTCCGGGCGCTGCGCCGCGCGCAACGCGACATCGACCTGCGGCCGGAACTATTCACGCACTACTATAAGAGGGAATTCCCGGTGCGCTTCCACGCCCAGATGGATACGCGGCGCTGGGGTCCCGGCGAACGTCTGGTGTTCGAGCCGTATTCGAAGCAGACCTTCGATGAGTCCTTCGAATGGATCGAGCAGCACGGCATCTTTCCGCGCAGCGAAATGGGGTCGGGCAACTACGAAACCTCGATCTTCCACTAAACAACCGCGTCGAGGTGTTCGCGCACCAACGCGAACACCTCCCGAAACATTTTCGGCGTCAGCACGCCGGTATTCGTGTTGTAGCGCGAGCAGTGATAGCTATCGAATAATTTGAATTCGCCCATCGCGTGCGCGCCGCCGTGGGCGAAAGGGTAGAGCGATTTGCGCAAATCTCGCGCCACGATCAATGTCTCGTGCGCGATCCTGCCGAGCGCGATGACGGCGCGCAGCCGCGGCATTTCGGCAATCGTCGCAGTGAGGAAGGGCCGGCAGGTCGCGATCTCCTGCGGCGTCGGCTTGTTTTCCGGCGGCACGCAGCGCACCGCATTGGTGATGCGGCAATCGATCAATTCGAGGCCGTCATCGGGGCGGGCTTGATACTGGCCGCGGGCGAAGCCGAATTCGAGCAAGGTTGCGTAGAGCAGATCGCCGGCAAAGTCGCCGGTGAACGGCCGGCCGGTGCGGTTGGCGCCGCGCAGTCCGGGTGCCAGCCCGACGATGAGAAGACGGGCGTCGCGCGGCCCGAACGATTCGACCGGCGCGTTGAACCATTCCGGTTCACGATCACGCCAGGTTTCGCGAAAAGCGACGAGGCGAGGGCAGCGCGGGCAATTGCGGCCGGGCGTGTTTTCTGCCGGGCGCGCCTTCGCATCAATCTTTGCAGTCTTTGGCGGAGAGGGCATATGCCCCATTCATCGACGTTAGTCGTCTTCGAACTCGTCGTCGGCTTCGACGTCGACCCGCGGGGCGGTGGCGGCGCTGCGCTGCAGGAATTGCGGGGTGTGGCGCTGCTCGCGTCCGTCGCGCGGTTCCCGAGGTTCACGCATCTCTCTGGGCTCGCGCATCGGCCGCTCCGACGGATCGCGTCCGACCTTGGCCTGCAACTCCACGATGTCGACGAATTGATCGGCCTGGCGGCGCAGCTCGTCGGCGACCATGGGCGGCTGCGTCGAAATCGTCGATATCACGATGACGCGCACGCCGCGGCGCTGCACGGCTTCCACCAGCGAGCGGAAGTCGCCGTCGCCGGAGAACAGCACCATCTGGTCGATATGCGGCGCCAGCTCCATGGCGTCGACCGCGAGCTCGATATCCATGTTGCCCTTGACCTTGCGGCGGCCGGTCTGATCGACGAACTCCTTGGTCGCCTTGGTGACGACGGTGTAGCCATTGTAGTCAAGCCAATCGATCAGCGGCCGGATCGAGGAATATTCCTGATCCTCGATCACCGCGGTGTAGTAGAAGGCGCGCACCAGATAGCCGCGCGACTGAAACTCGCGCAGGAGCTTCTTGTAGTCGATATCGAAGCCGAGCGATTTGGCGGTGGCGTAAAGATTGGCGCCGTCGATGAACAGCGCGATTTTTTCGACTTGTGCTGACATGATGTCTCTCTACCGTCTCTCGTGATGAAACCGGATCAGCCGCAATGCGTTCGACGTGTCCGGCGTGTTTAAATCGTTTGCCGCCAGCGGAAACTTAAGGACGTTCGAAGCACTATCGCCCGGTGATGGCGCAATATTGCGGCAGAGGCAATATTGTCGGCGCTAAGTGGCGCGGGCACCATGGCGAGAGCACTGCGGCACGCCGTCGCGGCAACTCCGAAAGTATGATTCCGAGCGCCGCGACTTCGTTCCCGGTTTTTTGGGTAACAGAGCGTTGCGCGGCAGCCAAGTTAAAAATCGCCCACGCAATTTCACACTTGAACTTCGGGGTCCGTGACTGTACTTAAGCTTCAGATTCATGCACAAGGCCCGGTTGCAGGGAACCCGCCCGGGACCTCTTAAGGAGTTGAAAACATGGCCCGCGTGACCGTCGAAGATTGCATCGACAAGGTCGAAAACCGCTTCGATCTGGTCCTGCTCGCCAGCCACCGCGCGCGCATGATCTCGTCCGGCACCCAGATCACCGTCGACCGCGACAACGACAAGAACCCCGTTGTGGCGTTGCGCGAAATCGCCGACGAGGCGGTGTCGCCCGAGGACCTCAAGGAGGAACTCGTCCATTCGTTGCAGAAATACGTCGAAGTCGACGAGCCGGAGCCCGAGACGGTTCCCCTGATCGGCGCCCCCGGAACGGGTGTCGACGCCGACGACACCGACGTCACCACCGACCGGATGACCGAGGAAGAGCTGCTCAAGGGCCTAGAGGGCCTCACCCCGCCCGAAAGCCAGCCCGAGCCAGATGTCGGCGACGACGAGGAATAAGGCCCTGCGGTTGCAGGCCTTATCCACCGCGAACTTTTAACGGAAATTTCGCTTTGGGCGGCGACTTTGGTCGCCGGCTCAAGGATTTTGCGGCCTTGCCGCCGCGGGCCAAGTCTTTGGCCATGTCTTCTGCGGCCATGTCTTGTGGCGCCGCCGCAGCCCCATGATATCCTTGTGATCGCCTTTCGCCCGTTCTCGGAGCGGACGATCGCCCAAGGACCGTGATGCCGCGCTCGCCGACCGATGATCTGCCGCGGATGCAGAACCAGCCCCGCTCCCGGGTGGCGGTGGCGCGCGGGCCGAACCTGGTGCCGAAGGCTAACGGCGCGGAGGTTTCGGCAAAGCCGCGCAAGCCGCGGATGATGCGGCAATACGAGCTGATCGACCGGGTCAAGCAGTACAATCCCTCAACCAACGAGGACCTGCTCAACCGCGCCTATGTCTACGCCATGCAGGCCCATGGCAAACAGCAGCGCGACTCGGGTGACCCGTATTTTTCGCACCCGTTGGAAGTCGCCGCGATCCTCACCGACCTCAAGCTCGATGACGCCACCATCGCGGCGGCATTGCTGCACGACACCATTGAGGATACCGACGCCACCCGCGCCGAGATCGATCGCGTGTTCGGCCATGACATCGGCCGGCTGGTCGAGGGTTTGACCAAACTGAAAAAGCTCGACCTGGTCTCCAAGGAGGCCAAGCAAGCGGAGAATTTGCGCAAGCTCCTGCTCGCCATCGCCGCCGACGTGCGGGTGCTGCTCATCAAGCTCGCCGACCGGTTGCACAACATGCGCACCTTGACCCACCGGCCGCCCGAAGCGCGCCGGCGCACGGCGGAGGAGACGCTCGACATTTACGCCCCGCTTGCCGGCCGCATCGGCATGCATGAGATGCGCGAGGAGCTCGAAGATCTGTCGTTTCGCGAGCTCAATCCCGAAGCGAACCGGGTCATCACCGAGCGGCTGGAAGCGCTGGCCGCAAAATCAAGCGGCTGGATCAGCGAGATCGAGCAGCAGCTCGCCAAAAAGCTCGGCGACCGCGGCATCAGCGCCGAGGTTTTCGGCCGGCGCAAGCGCGCCTATTCGATCTGGCGCAAGATGGAGCGCAAGGCGGTCGGCTTCGAGCAGCTTTCGGACATTTTCGGCTTCCGCGTCGTGGTCGGCAATGTCACCGAATGCTACCAGGCGCTCGGCATCGTTCATATTTCCTGGCCCGTCGTGCCGGGCCGCTTCAAGGATTACATCTCGACGCCGAAGCAAAATGATTACCGCTCGATCCACACCACGGTGATCGGGCCCGGC
This sequence comes from Xanthobacteraceae bacterium, assembly GCA_049584715.1. Lineage (GTDB taxonomy): Bacteria > Pseudomonadota > Alphaproteobacteria > Rhizobiales > Xanthobacteraceae > BOG-931. The sequence goes on along the minus strand of JBAUYI010000142.1, from coordinate 5 downwards.
AAGCA
>JBAUYI010000141.1:0-31952 GCA_049584715.1 Xanthobacteraceae bacterium | reverse complement strand
GGATTTCGCTGCGCTCAATCCGGGCTACACTCGCTAACCGGCATTATCAGCGAGGCGGCCAGGCATGGGATACAGTCCCGTCTTCATGAGCGACATCGTCGCGCTCAAACGGCGCGGGCTCCTCGATGGATGCCGGCGCGTCGTCGAAATCGGCGCGCAACAGATCAACGATTCATTGATCACATCGGCCGAACTCGATGAGGCGGTCGCGTTGTTCGCCGGCAGCAAGCCCGCCCTGACGCCGGTGGGCGCGTCGGCGATCAGGCCGAACTCGCCGCCGGGGCGTTTGTTATGGTCAGCGCTCGGGCTGCAGTCCAAGTCTTTGGACATCGCCGGCGCCGATATCCGCATCGATCTCAACAGCGGCCGCGTGCCGTCTCGCTATCGCGGCGCCTTCGATCTCGCCATCAATGCGGGGACGACCGAGCACATTGCCAATCAGGGCAATGTGTTTGCCGCGATCCACGCTCTGGTGCGCGCCGGCGGCCTGATGTACCACCAGGTGCCGGCATTCGGGAACATCGATCACGGCTTTTTCGGCTATCAGCCGAAATTTTTTCACCGCCTGGCCAAAGCGAACGATTACGAGATCGTGCACCTCACGGTGGCGGTGCAGGGAGAATTCGAACCGCCGGACTATTTGCGCGGCGGAACGCTGCCGCCGCGCGTTCTGCGCACCCAGCTCACGGTCGCGATGATCCGCAAAACGCCCGGTAAATTCGCGATGCCGGCCGATAGCTAGCTCAGGCGCTGACGTCGAGGTTGGTGCCGATGCCGGCGGCGACATTGGCGAGCGGATCGAAATTCTGCTGCGCGGCGTCGATCAGCTTGACGACCGAGGAGCCTTGATCCGCGTTCATGCGCTCAAGCCGCGCCGCGACGGCGAGCTGTACTATGCCGGTTTGGGCGCCCATGAGCGCGGTGATGAGGCTGGTCGGGTCCATGACGCGGTATGATTGGCGGCGAAGTTTAAGAACGGATGAATCACATCCGTCATTCCGGATTGCCGCGAAGCGGCAATCCGGAATCCATAATCGCTGACAGTGGTTATGGATTCCGGGTTCCGCGCTTCGCGCGGCCCCGGAATGACGAGACCACCCGGTTGACAGCGCCGCGCGCGACACTATACTAAACCAAATGGTTAACTTTCAAAGCTCAACCCTCGACCGCACGTTCGCGGCGCTGGCCGACCCGACGCGGCGCGCGCTGGTGATGCGGCTTGCCGAACAGCCGGATATTTCGGTGAGCGCGCTGGCCGCGCCGTTCCCGGTGTCGCTGCCGGCGATCATGAAGCATCTCGACGTGCTGTCCGATGCCGGCCTGGTCGCGCGCAGCAAGACCGGGCGCGTCGTGGCCTGCCGCCTCGACGCCGAGCCGATGCGCGACGCGTTCGAGTGGCTCAACCGCTATCAAAAGTTCTGGTCCGAGCGGCTCGACCGCCTCGCCGCATTCCTGGACGAAGAAGAGGCATTTTCGCAGAAGGAAACAACATGGCCACCCAAACCGCCACAAAGCCGAGCCTCACCATCAAACGCCGCTTCAACGCGCCGCCGGCCAAGGTCTTCGCGGCGTGGATCGACCCGGAAAAAGTGAAGCTTTGGATGGGTCCGGGCGAGATCAAGGCGGCGCACGTCGAAAGCGATCCGCGCACCGGCGGCCGTTATCGCTGGGTGATGCGCGCGCCGAGCGGCGAGGAGCACGATGTCAGCGGTGTCTATCGCGAGGTCATAACGAACGAGAAGCTGGTCTTCACCTGGGCCTGGAAAACGACGCCGGAGCGTGAATCGCTGGTGACGGTGCTGCTCAAGCCTGACGGCGACGGCACATTGCTGACGCTCACCCACGAGCAGTTCTTGGACGACGACGCCCGCGATCGCCATCAGGGTGGCTGGAACGGCGCCATGGACAAGATGGAAAAGCTGTTCGCCTGAAAGATGTAACCTGGGTTGAGCCAACGGGGCCGGCCACTTCGGGCCGGCCCCGTTGGCTCAATCCGGCTACGAATAAGAGGAGTAACTGATGCGTGGATCACACGGCACATTTTACTGGAACGAGCTCATGACGCGTGACGTCGAGGGCGCCAAGAAGTTCTATGCCGACACTTTGGGCTGGAGCTATGACGCCATGCCGATGCCCGGAGGTGGCGGCACCTATTGGCTCGCCACGATGGACGGCGAGCCGGTCGGCGGCCTTTTCGACATCAGCGGTCACGATTTTCAGGGCGTGCCGGAAAGTTGGATGTCCTACATCGCAGTCGACGATGTCGACGCCCGCGTGGCCAAAGCCGTCAAGGCCGGCGCCAAACTGATGAAACCGGCATTCGACGTGCCCGACGTCGGCCGCATCGCCATCCTGACGCAGCCCGATGGGGCCGGCGTCGGCTGGATGACGCCGGTCGCGCAGTAGCGAACGTAGGGTGGGTTAGCCCAACGGGTCCGGCCCGAAGTGGCCGGCCCGATGGCAGGCTCCGGCGTAACCCACCGCTCGTTGCAAACGAATGGCGGATTACGCTTCGCTAATCCGCCCTACAGATCGAGGAGCAACAATCATGGAACCGCATCGCATCGTCTCCCAGGACGAATGGCTTGCCGCCCGCAAGGCCCACCTCGCCGAGGAAAAAGCGTTCACGCGCGCGCGCGATGCGCTGAGCAAAAAACGGCGCGAACTGCCTTGGGTGAAAGTCGACAAGACTTACGTGTTCGACGGGCCGAACGGCAAGGAAACGCTGGCCGACCTGTTCGGCGGCAAGAGCCAGCTGATCGTCTATCACTTCATGCTCGGCCCCGACTGGGAAGCCGGCTGCCCGAGCTGCTCGCTCTTGGCCGATCATTTCGACGGCACCGTGACCCATCTGGCGCAACGCGATGTCACGTTCCTTGTCGTGTCGCGCGCCCCGCTGCCGCAGATCGAAAAATTCAAACGCCGCATGGGCTGGCATTTCAAATGGGTGTCGTCGAACGGCAACGACTTCAACTACGACTATCACGTCTCGGCGACGCCCGAGGAGAAGGCCAGCGGCAAGGCGATGTACAATTACGTGCAGACCACCTTCCCGAGCGAGGAGCGCCCGGGCGCCAGCGTGTTCTACAAGAACGACAACGGCGAAATCTTCCACACCTATTCGAGCTACGGCCGCGGCCTCGACATGCTGATCGGCACCTATCACATGCTCGACCTGGCACCGAAAGGCCGCGACGAGGAAGGCTTGCCGTGGTCGATGGCCTGGGTACGCCACCACGACCGCTATGACGGCGCCGCGATCGATCCCAAGGCGACGTATGTGGAGCCGAAGAAAACGTGCTGCGATTGAGCCGTAGCCCGGGGTGAGCGGAGCGAAACCCGGGACGGCAGTTTCCACCTACCGCGCCGCTCCCGGATTTCGTGGAGCCTGTCATCGGGCCGGCCACTTCGGGCCGGACCCGTTGGCTCAATCCGGGCTACAAAGGACGATCCACGCGACCTCAGGGGGAGCAAGATCAAATGTCGACCGATCTGAAATATCTGGCCTTTACGGCAATGCTGACGGCGGCGTTGTGGATTCCTTATGTCGTGGCGCAAGTCATGACCAACGGATCGCTGAAACCGGAGAATTATGTCGATCCGACGCAGCGGCCGCTGCCGCTCTGGGGCAGGCGCGCGGACCGCGCCTATCTCAACGCCGTCGAGACGTTCGCGCCCTTCGCAACGCTGGTGATCCTGATCCAGTTGACCGGCAAGGCCAATGCGATGACGGCGTTCTGGACGATGTCGTTCTTCTGGCTGCGCGTCGTGCACGCCATCGTCTATTGGACCGCCATTCCCTACATCCGCACGATCGTTTTCACGCTCGGCTTCGTGGCGGTCATCGGCCTCTTTGTCGAACTGATGAAGTAGCAGCTACGCGGGCCGCGGCGGGCCGTGCCGGAGCGAGACCGCGCCGCAATTGCCCCCTCCCCCTGCATGCAGGGGGAGGGCTGAATGGACGCTCTCGTTACGCCAATTGGCCCTCGAAGGCAGTGGAAATGGACCCGCGTTCCGGGTATCCTATCTTATCTTCAACTCCTTCGAGCGAGCTGATCATGGCGCAGGAAGCAGAGTCTTTGCTTAGTAAGGGCAGCGATGTTCTCCGTGAATTGGCAAGCCACCAAGGTTTGGCTTACCGACAATATGGTGAAGCGCTGGTGAAATTCGGCTCTGGCGAAATCAACGCGAGCGAACTCTTCAAGACCGCCGGCGACCTTTATTTCAAGGAGGTCGGGCGAATCGGCGCAGACCTTTTCGAGGCAAGCACCGAGGTCTTCAGCTCGGCACTTGGAACGGCCGGCTTACGCCCGACGAAAGAAAGCGGCACCCACAAACATCCGACGGCCAAGCGATAGAGCCGTAGGACGTGACGTCGAACGTCAAAGTCGCAGTCGTTGACGATCCCGATCTGAGAAAGGAGCAAAAACTCCTCGCCGCCTTGGATCGGGCCGGACTTTGGGACGTTCTTGAGCAGCTTCACGACCGCTCGTCCAATCCGCTGCGGATTGTCATCAAGCCCGACTTTGGCGCCTTCACGCCCACGTCGCCGACTGCGACTGACCCTGAACTTGTTGAAGCCCTGGTCGATGCGCTGCACGACCGCGGCCATTCGGATGTAGCCATCGGCGCGGCGGCGGAGGCGAGCGGTACCTGGGCCGACAATCGCGACGCTTTCGCGCTCGCCGAGTTGCTTGGCTACCGCCTGGTCACGACGAAGAACCGGCGCTACGACGTTTCCGATCTGTCGAGCGACGTCGATGACGCCGTGTTCCCATCGCAAAGCGCTCTTCATGGTACGGGATTGTCGAAAGTATGGGCAAATGCCGATGTCCGCATCGTCTTTTGCAAGAACAAAACCGACGAATTTGCAGGCTACGCGCTATGTCTTGAAAGTTTGCTCGGCGTGCTGCCTTTGGCCGACAAACATCTCCATTACGGGATAGCGCGCGATCCCGGCGAGGTCGTGGCCGATCTGCTGAGCGCCGCACCGGTCCACTTCGCAATCATCGACGGACTGATGAGCGCTCATGGCGCCGGCGGCAGCCGCGCCCCTGCGTCTCTCGAGACGGCAACCATCATCGCATCGCCGGCAATTGGACTGGCCGATCAGATCGGCGCGATAAAGATGGGTCTCGATCCGTTCGATTCTGCCGTATTTGCCAAAGTGCTTGAACGGCACCCCATGCCAAGACGCTATGAAGTGCAGGGATCGCTCAGCATATATCCCAATTGGCGAAACGTTCCGGCGGTCCTGTTGCGGGCCAATCGTTACCGCGCGGAGTCCGCGGCGGTGGAACGATTGGTGAAACCATGGCTACAGCATCTTGACAGCGATCTTTTTCCGCTCAAAAGCCCCATCGACACGCAGATCAACGGCTTTTTGGCTGAGTTCTTTCGCGACACCGACACCAGCCAAACCAGCCGGTGGCTTCTCATCGCTGCAAATCTCCTGTTGGGGGTGCTTGGGCATGCGCTGGAATGCTACCGCGTCCTGTTCGACAAAGACGCGCTGCGTCAAAAGGCTGTCGGTCTGGGGCTCGACCTCGACGGCGTCAAGCGCGAAGAGTTCGACTTACTCTACCACGAACTCCTCCAGCTCGAAGTGCTTGCGGCCGAAGCGCCCGAAGCGGCTCCCGGTTTTCGCTGGCGGTATCTCGATGAGGCGATATTGTTCTCTTACAGCCGCGTCTTGCCGATTGCGTTCAACACCTTTGTCGATCGCGTCGACGTCGCCCGCACCATCCAATACATGAATGATTATCTGGGCGGCGTTGTCGTGGCGCTCGAACGCGATCACGCAGGGCGGCCGGTCCGGCAGGCCGAGCGCAATCTCTACCTGCCTCAACCGAACTACATGGTTCTGTACCATGGCAAGTCGATTGACGTCACCAAGCTCGAGGTCGTGGAATATCGGTTGGACCGGCATCGTCTGTTCTGGAAGACCGTTCGCAGCGAGAACGCATCGGCCACCTTCGACGATGGCATCGCCACCTTCTCGAGATGCCCCGAAGGAACGACGGTCACCATTATGGGGCGGCAACTCTTCACGCTTCCGCCGTTTTGGCAAATGATCGATTTGAACCTCGTGCCCGACATCAAGGCGGCGCTGGTCAATCATGCCTATCTGATATTTTTTGACAGAACGGTCGCGAATTTCGAGTCATTGGTCGAGGGCCGCAGCATACGGCTCGGACGCCGCGCCGATGAGCCGCACCGATCGGAGATGGATCGGCTTGTCGCGCTGCTTGAACCGGCCGGCGAGATCATTGGCCCATTGCTTGGGAGCCTGGGCTTGGGCACCGACCGAAAACATGCTTCGACCGGGATTCCCGACCCCGATGGGTTCGTGCACATGAGACCGGGTGCCGCCTTGAGCGCCGAGAAGGCAGCCGCGCCGGCATGGGTCCAGGATATCACCCGCTTTGTCGAAGGCTTCTTAGAGGCAGTTCAGCGTGACCTCCGGCAGCGGAACAGCGCATGAGACGATGCTTGGTGACGGGTGCCGGCGGACTCATCGGAGCCCATATCGTGAAGGCGCTCTTGCATGCCGATTGCAGCGTTCTGGCGCTGGTCCGTCGCGGCAGCACGAGCCGCGCGCTTGATGGACTATCCATTGATCGCGTCGAAGGCGATGTGCTGGTACCCGACGCAGCGCTGCTTTCGGCATGCCGGGAATGCGATACGGTGTTCCATGCGGCGGCATATTTTTCCTATGCCGCGGCCTCGGCCGATGCCTTGCAGAACCTGGCGACCGTCGGTACCGAGAATGTGCTCAAGGCTGCGGCGGCGGAAGGCGTGCGGCGTGTCGTCGTGACCTCTTCATCGGTCGTATTCGGGTACGCTGTCGCCGAGACCGCGCTGCTTGACGAAAGTACGACGCTTAGCGCGGATGGGCGGCCGCCCTATATTGCCGCGAAAGTCGCGCAGCACCGTCGCGCTCTTGCTCTTGGCGTTGAACTCGGCCTGGAGATCGTGCTGGCCTGTCCGACAATCACCGTAGGGCCGACCGCGGTCGAACTCGGCCCCAGCAATGGATTGATCGCGGCTTATCTGAATGATCCGTTCCGCTCGACCTTCGCCGGCGGATGCAATATCGTCGCCGCGCGAGATGTCGCGCAAGGTCACGTCTTGCTCGCCACACTGGGCGCTCCAGGCGAAAGCTATCTGCTCGGATCCGGAAATCTCACCTGGCGCGATATCCACTCGCTCATCTCGGAGCTTTCCGGACTGCCGGGTCCATTCATCGAACTTAATCATACGATGGCTTATTTAGCCGCCTCCGCCGAGGAATTGCGGGCCCGCTTCCAGGGGCGCGCGGCACTTTCGACTACGGAGCAGGCCGCGATGATCGGCCGGTACTATTGGTACTCTCATGCCAAAGCAGGGCGCCTCGGTTATGCGCCGGCGTCATCGCGCGTCGCCCTCGCGGAGGCAATCTCCTGGCTTGTGGCGTCGCCGCATGTCAGTCGCGAAGTTCGTGCCGGCCTGCGCTTATCCAACGATATCTACCAGGTTCGGACATCGCACGCGGGACTCGGTTCCACGCTCCGGCTGCCATGAAGACTTTCAGGACGATCGTCATTCTAAAGCGTCCTCATGTTCAACTCTGGACGACGATGCGCGATCATTTGCCGGAGGTTGCTTCGCGGCTTCCTGAAATCGAGTCGGTGACAGAAACCGAACGCATCGTCGGCGAAGATGGCAAGACGCATATCGTCAACGAGTGGCTTGCGCGTTACCCGATACCTGCGGGCCTGAGTTCTTTTATCAAACGCGGCGAACTCGGATGGACCGACCGCAATAGCTGGGACGATGGCGCGCAGGTCTGTGCTTGGGCGATTTTTCCGTACCTGTTCACCGAATACATTCATTGCGAAGGACGGACTGTTTTTGAGCCTGCGATGGCTGGTCAAGGCGCTCGGATTACGCTGGAAGGCAAACTTGAACTGAAGGCTGGATTTCTCGGCATCGCGACGGCGGCGGAAAAGTTGGCGGTGCCGTTCTTGGAAGCGGTCGTCACCAGCGCCATTCCGAGGAGCTTGCGCGCGACTTTGGAAGCGGCGGCGGCATTCGAGCAGGCACCGGCCAGGTCAGCCGAGTAAAACGCTGTGGTGAAAGCCCAGCCGAGGATCTGCCGCGGGAGAAAGCCAAGGAAAATAAGTCTGGAGCTCAGGCATAGGCGCGCGCAGTCGCACCGTACCGGCGGGATAGTCATAGATGGTGATGAAATTCAAGCCGCGGTTCGCGGTGAAAAGCAGGCGTTTGTCGGCGGAGATTTGGCAAGCGTAGACTGAGTCGAGGATACTGAACCGGCTGACCTTCAGCGCACCGAGGAAATGCCGGCTGTTGGTGAATACCGTACCGCGCGAAAAGGCCTCATATAGCTGATTAACGACTTCGCGCGGTCTTTCCAAATGGGCCGCAAGATCAGCCCGCTCGTCGATGATGCGAAATCGGGTGAAATTTTCCAGTTCGACCGCAATGATGGACCCGCTGCCTCCGTTGCAGAAAATGAGCTCGTTGTCTGAGAGGGTAACGTCGGAATTGATATGCGCCGGCACTTCGCGCCCGACTGCCCAATGTCGCGTGACGCGCTTCGTCCTGGCGTCGATCTCGAAGGCGTACTCCTTCAGGTACGCCATTCCCCAATCGTGATAGTCGCGATAATCCTGCGGCACCACACGAAACGAAACCGCATAGAAGAGGTCTTCGGTCGGATGAGCCACGACGTGCCAGCACGTCGCCGGCAACGTTATCACCGTAACCGCATCCGTACCGCGATCCCAGATTCCGACGTGCTTAGCCTCTCCCGCTTCGCCATCCGCAGGGTTGTCCATCGACCCGTACACCACGTGCCGGCCCGAGGCGGTGATCTTCATTCCATGTGGCAACTTAACGCCGTGACGCACCAGTTGGCGGGGCTTATCCAGGTTCTTGACGTTAAAGAGATAGAAATGCTCGCCGATCGGAGTGACGATCTCGTCATCCGAATGCCAAACCACGTGGGTGCTGCCCTGTATCGACGTTCGCGGCGTCTCGAAACGCAGGGTCGATATTCTCGCCACTTCTTCCAGGGTTGACGCATCGTAGAAAAGCAAATGTTGCCCGGTATTGCCGAGATAGCCGAGCGTCCCGGAGGGGTTGACCGAGACTGCATGCGCGCCTGCGGCCCCGTCGTAGTAGACTATCTTGTAAGCATACCGGTTGTCGGATGGATCAAAAAGAAACAGGCAGACGCCGGCAAAACCCTCCAGCCCGTTGATGCCGTTTCCATCGAGCGCAATATGGAAAGCGTAGGGGTAGCCTTTGATGCTCGTCATCGTCGCTGCACACCAATCGGATGTCGCTATCGCACTGTTCGGCGCCCGAACGCCCGGCCGACTTGCGCGGCGGAAAACTACCCCAGCGGGCAAGCATTGATCGGTACAATTCAGTAGTCAACCTCCCTGCCGTGAGGCTAGTATTCAAGGTGCCGGTTGAGGAGCGTTGTGACACCAATCGCAACTCCTGTCAGAAGCGCGCTCGCGCTTTTGTGTCGGGCTGATTTGTCGCTGGTAGGCTTTTGCGCCGGAATGGCGCGGTCGCCCCTGGGCCGCCGCTTGGCCATCGTCTGCAGCTGGACGGGCGACGGCTTCATATACCTCGCCTTGACTGCCTTCGTCCTTCTAGCCGGCGGCCTGGGCGCGCTGGTCCAGATCGTGGCTGCCGCGGTGAATATCGGGCTTCTGCATTGCATGTATCCCATTATCAAGAACTGGACGGCACGGCCGCGGCCTTATCGCTTGCACCCGGATCTTCCGCCACTGTCGAGACCATTGGACGAGTACTCATTCCCCAGCGGGCACGCGATGACGTTGACGGCGGCCCTCGTTCCGATAGCTATGAGTAGCTCGGCGTCGCTTTTCCCGGCGCTGGTGCTTTGGGGCGTGATGTCGTGGGCGCGTCTCGCGTCGGCCCACCACTATCCAAGCGATATCCTCGGCGGTACCGCAATGGCGTTACTGGTCTCCTACCCGATCTCACATTTTTTGTTGATGTTGTAGGTGAAATTCGGGGCGTCGGCCCTGTCTTCGACCTTTTCACACGCGCACTGTTGCCTTATGGCCGCAAACGGGGAGCAGGCGTTGCGCGCGGGCGGGCGCGGAATAAATCAGCGCGTCGGAACCGGCTTCTCGCCGCGGTAATCGTAAAAGCCGCGCTGGGTCTTGCGGCCGAGCCAGCCGGCTTCGACGTATTTCACCAGAAGCGGGCACGGGCGGTATTTCGAATCCGCCAGGCCCTCGTGCAGCACCTGCATCACGGAGAGACAGGTATCCAGCCCGATGAAGTCGGCGAGCTCGAGCGGCCCCATCGGGTGGTGGGCACCGAGCCGCATTGCGGTGTCGATCGCCTCGACATTGCCGACGCCTTCGTAGAGCGTGTAGATCGCCTCGTTGATCATCGGTAAGAGGATGCGGTTGACAATGAAGGCGGGAAAATCCTCGGACACCGCGATCAGCTTGCCGAGCTTGCCGATGAATTGTTTTGTCGACTCGAACGTGGCGTCGTCGGTGGCGATGCCGCGGATCACTTCGACCAGTTCCATCAGCGGCACCGGATTCATGAAGTGAATGCCGATAAAGCGCTCCGGCCGGTCGGTCGAGGAGGCGAGCCGCGTGATCGAGATCGACGAGGTGTTGGTGCCGACGATGGTCTCGGGCTTGAGCACCGGACACAGCGCGGCGAAGATGTTGCGCTTGACCGCTTCCGTTTCGGTCGCGGCTTCGATCACCAGGTCGCAATCGCCGAGATCGTCGAGCGTCTCGGCCGGCGCGATATGCTTGAGCGCAGCCTGGCGCTGCTCGTCGGTGATGCGCTGGCGGCTGACTTGCCGGGCGAGATTGCCGCTGATGGTGGCTAAGCCCTCGGTGATGCGGTCGGGCGCGATGTCGTTGAGCAGGACATGAAAGCCCGACAGCGCGCAGACGTGGGCGATGCCGTTGCCCATCTGGCCGGCGCCGACGATGCCGATCTTGCGAATGGCCATTGCTTCCGTCCGCTCGCTGCGGCTGCGTTCTTTGGGCCGTTCCTTGACCTCGACCATCTTAGCTTACCTCAGATATCCTGAGCCACACCTTGTTATTTCCGGGCGCGGCTTTCGCTCAGCGCTTGACTTTGTCGAGCTCGCTGGCGAGCTCCGGTAGCGCGGAATAGAGATCCGCCACCAATCCATAATCGGCGACTTGAAAGATCGGCGCTTCCTCATCTTTGTTGATCGCGACGATGACTTTCGAATCCTTCATGCCGGCGAGATGCTGAATGGCGCCGGAAATGCCGACGGCGATATAAAGATCCGGCGCCACCACTTTGCCGGTCTGGCCGACTTGCCAATCGTTCGGCGCGTAGCCGGCGTCGACCGCGGCGCGCGAGGCGCCGACCGCGGCGCCGAGCTTGTCCGCCACCGGCTCGATATATTTGGTGAAGTTGTCGCGGCTTTGCATCGCCCGGCCGCCGGAAATGATGATCTTGGCCGAGGTCAATTCCGGCCGCTCCGACTTCGACAGCTCCTCGCCGACGAAGCCGGAAATGCCCGGATCGGCTGTGGCAGCGGCGGTCTCGACGGCTGCCGAGCCGCCCTCGCCGGTCGCCTGGAACGCCGCCGTGCGCACCGTGATCACTTTCTTGGCATCGCGCGAACGCACGGTCTGGATGGCGTTGCCGGCATAGATCGGCCGCTCGAAAGTGTCCGGCGCCACGACCTTGATGACGTCGGAGATTTGCATGACATCGAGCAGCGCCGCGACCCGCGGCATGATGTTCTTTCCGGACGTGGTCGCCGCCGCCATGATGGTTTCGTAAGGGCCGGCGAGCGCGACGATCAGCGCCGCGGTCGGCTCCGCCAGCATGTGGTCGTAAATCGGCGCATCGGCGAGCAACACTTTGCTTACGCCGTCGAGCTTGGCGGCGGCATCCGCCACCGCTTTGCAGCCGGAGCCGGCGACGAGTATGTGCACTTCGCCGCCGAGTGCCTTGGCCACCGTCAGCGCCTTGTTGGTCGCATCCTTGAGCGATTTATTATCGTGTTCGGCAAGAAGAAGCGTCGGCATCAGATCGCCCCCGCTTCGTTCTTCAGCTTGTCGACCAGCTCGGCAACGGTTTTCACTTTCACGCCGGCCTTGCGCACCGGCGGCTCGGTGGTCTTGACCACTTCGAGCCGTGGCTTGGTATCGACGCCGTAATCGGCCGCGGTCTTTTCGTCGATCGGCTTCTTCTTCGCCTTCATGATGTTGGGCAGCGAGGCATAGCGCGGCTCGTTCAGGCGCAGGTCGGTGGTGACGATGGCCGGCATTTTCAGCTTCACCGTCTGCAAGCCGCCGTCGACCTCGCGTGTCACCATGATGGCGTCGCCGTCGAGCGCCACCTTCGACGCGAACGTGCCCTGCGGCCAGCCGAGCAGCGCCGCCAGCATCTGGCCGGTCTGATTGCAGTCGTCGTCGATCGCCTGCTTGCCGAGAATGATGAGGCCGGGCTGCTCGGCGTCGGCGATGGCCTTTAGGATTTTTGCCACCGCCAGGGGCTCGACGGCGGCACCGTCGGTCTTCACCAGGATGCCGCGGTCGGCGCCCATGGCGAGCGCGGTGCGGATGGTCTCGGCGGCCTGCTGCGGCCCGACCGAGACGCAGACGATCTCGGTGGCCTTACCCGCTTCCTTGAGCCGGATCGCTTCCTCGACCGCGATCTCGTCGAACGGATTCATCGACATTTTGACGTTGCCGAGCTCGACGCCGGAGCCGTCTGCCTTGACGCGGATTTTCACGTCCTTGTCGACCGCCCGTTTTACGGGGACGAGAATTTTCATGGCATTGAAAACTTAGCTGTTGAGGCCTGGTTGCTGAAGATTCGGCTGCTGAAGGCTTGTCTGCTCAAGACTTGGCTGTGATGGCTTTTTGCTGTTTCCGGCGGCCCTCGGCGGCGCTTGGAAGACCGCCGATGCTGCGGTGCGGCAACCTACCGGCCGCCGCCCTCCCGGTCAACGTGCCGGCACGGCCATGAGCTCATGAGCTCATGCCGTTTCCACGCATTCGAACAGCGCAACGCCCTGTGGCCGCATGAAATAGAACAGCACCGCGCCGGTGATCAGGCCGCCGACATGCGCCCAATAGGCAATGCCGTCGTCGGGGCGGCTCGCGGCATCGACGAACTGCCAGATCGCCCAGCCGCCGATGATCCAATAGGCCCGCAGCCGAAGCGGAATAAGGCCAAGGAGGCACGTGACCTTGGCGCACGGCCGGAACAGCAAATAAGCGGAAATGACCCCGGCAATGGCGCCGGAGGCGCCGATCAGTCCGGTGGTCGAGCTCGGATCGCTCGCCACAAAGGCAAGGTCCGAGCCGATGCCGCAGGCCAGATAGAAGCCAAGGAAGCGCCAGTGCCCGAGCGCCTCTTCGATGTCGTCGCCGAACACGAACAAGAAGATCATGTTGCCGAAAACGTGCATGAAATTGCCATGCACGAACAAGCAGGTGATGAGCGTGAGCGGCGCCGGTAGCCCTGCGGCGGTTGCTCTTCCGGTGAGCGCCGCGGGAACCAGGCCGGCCAGCTGATCGAGCTGGTCCATCTGGTCGGGCCAAAAACCTGCCTCGATGAAGAACACCGTGAAGTTGACGACGATCAAGGCCCACATCACGTAAGGCGGCTTCGGCCACTTGAACGGGCTGTGATCCCATAACGGCATGACCATGACCTGTCCCCTAAGACTTGCCCCCTGCACCGTCAGCGGTTCTGGCCCGGCTGCCACAGCACGTCGCGCGCGCCTTTGCCGTTGGCGTGACGGCTGGCGACGAAAAGAAAATCGGAAAGGCGGTTGACGTATTTGAGCACCTCGTCACCGACGCTCTCGTCCGGCTGGTCCTTGAGCTCGGCAATCAACCGCTCGGCGCGCCGGCAGATGGTGCGGGCGAGATGCAGATAGGCCGCCGCCGGACTGCCGCCCGGCAGCACGAAGGACTTCAATGGCGCAAGATCGTCATTGAACCGGTCGATTTCACTTTCCAGCCAATCGACCTGCGCCTGCGTCACCGTCAGCCGCGCGCCGTCCGGCCCCCTGCCCTTGCCGGGCGTGCACAGATCGGCGCCGACGTCGAACAGATCGTTCTGGATGCGCGACAGCGCGGCATCGAGCGTGGCGTCGGTATGCAGCCGGGCGATGCCGACCGCCGCATTGGCTTCGTCCAGCGTGCCGTAGGCGGCGACGCGCAGATCGTATTTATTGCGCCGCTCGCCGGAACCGAGCCCGGTGGTGCCGTCATCGCCAGTGCGGGTATAGATCTTGTTGAGCTTGACCATCGGTCACTTCGACATGAACCAGAGCGTGGCCATGATGACGATGATGGCGATGAACTGCAGCAGCACGCGCAGCCGCATCAGCTTCTGCGAGGTGTTGGCGGAGCCGCCACGCATCATATTGTAGAGGCCGAGCAGCAGCACGACCGCGACCGCGCCGATGGCGACCGGGACCGCGAAATGGGACATGAAATTGGCCATGGGCCACTTGTAGCCTGGGTTGAGCGACAGCGAAACCCGGGAGCGGCGTTTAAGCTTCCCGGTCGTCCCCGGATTGCGCTACGCGCAATCCGGGCTACAAGAAAGCCGCAATACGCAGAGGACCGCCCGCATGATCGTCGATTTCCAGCACCATTTCACGCCGCGCGAATTGATCAAGGAGGATCCGGGCGACCGCCTGATCCTCAACTACGACGCCTCGGGCGCGCCGAGTTACACGATCCATTCGCTGCTTTACGATCTCGACGAGCACGTGCGGATGATGGATGTCGCCGGCATCGATGCCGCCTGGCTGACCAGCGCCGCCGGCATGTGCGCCGATCTCGACACCTCGCGCCTCATCAACGACAAGGCGAAACAGGCCGAGCGCGATTATCCCGGCCGCTTCATCGGCGCCGCCCACGCCCACCCGCTCGGCGGCGCCGACGCCTTCAAGGAATTGGCGCGCTGCCGCCATGAGCTCGGCTTCCAAGGCGTCACCATCACCTCGGAATTCGACGGCAAGTGGATCGACGATCCGGCGATCGAGCCGTTCTGGGACGAAGCGTGCAAGCTCGGCCTGTTCGTGTTCGTGCATCCGGCGCTAAAACTCAATCGCGCTGAACAGTTCGACGCCTACGACACCGCGCGTGGCGTCGGCCGCGAGTTCTCGCTGATCATGGCGACCATCCGCCTGGTCAATTCCGGCGTGTTCGACCGCCATCCCGAATTGACCGTGCACATGGCGCATCTCTCCGGCGGCATCGCTGCCATGCTGGCGCGGATCAGAAGTTTTCAAGACAAGGAATTTTGGGGAACCGCCGGCAACCCACGCCACGGCGTGACGCCGAAGCACGACTTCGACTATTACATTCGCAACAACCTCGTTTTCGACACCGCCGGATTTGCCGGCGGCATCGGCGCAGTCAAAGCCGGCCTGTGCGAAATCCCGGCGTCCCGCATCGTCTTCGCCACCGACTATCCGCAGGAAATCCGCAAACGCGAAATCGTGCGCGATTTTGTGCGCGACATCCGCGCGCTCGGCGCCGACGGCGAGCGGATACTTTCGGGCAATGTCGGGCTGTTGCTCAAGGAGCCGCGGCGCGCTCATGCATAGGCGACGCGGCCCTGGCGGCGGAACAGGAGCCACAGCACGATCGTGCCATTGACCGCGTTCCAGACGAGGCCGTTGAAGAACGCGGCGCGGTACGAACCGGCGAGGTCGAAAATATAGCCCGACATCCAGCCGCCCAACGCCATGCCGAAGAGGCTCATCATCAAAATGATGCCGATCCGGGCGCCGGCTTCTTTGGCCGGAAAATACTCGCGCACGATGATGGCATAGCTCGGCACGATGCCGCCCTGGAACAGGCCGAACACCGCCGAAATAACGTAGAGCGAAACCAGTCCGTCATAGAGAAGGTAGAGCAGCAGGGCGACGCCCTGCAGCGCCGACCCCAGCATCAATGTCGGCAGACCGCCGAACCGGTCGGCGATGAACCCCGAGCCGATGCGCCCCACGATGCCGAACGCCATCATCAGCGCCAGCATGTCGGCGCCGCGGGCGACGCCGTAGCCGAGATCCCCGCAATAGGCGACGATGTGGACCTGCGGCATCGACATCGCAACGCAGCAGCAAACCGAAGCCAAGGCCAAGAGGGTCTGCAGCGCCCGCGCCGACAGGCCGAACACCGCGGGCGTTCCCTTGCGGGCCGCGGCACCGGAATCGAGGAGCGTGGCCGGCGCGCGCCGGCGCAGAGCAACGACGCCGATGAGAAACATGGCCGCGCCGCACGTCAGCGCGATGCCGACGTGAGTCGCCCGCCAGCCGTAAAGCGCGATGGCGTGCTGCACGATCGGCGGCCATATCGTGCCGGCGACATAATTTCCAGCCGAGCAAAGCGTCACTGCGACGCCACGGCGGCGCACGAACCAGTTCGAGATGTCCGCGATCAGCGGACCGAGCGTCGCCGCGCTGCCGAATCCGATCAAGCCGTGCGCGATAGCGAACACCACGAGGCTGCCGGCACCTGCGGCGCCGAGATAACCGACGCTGAGCGCCACGGCGCCGAGCGCCAGCGGGCCCAAAATCCCGGTCCTGTCGAACAGCCGGCCCATGACCACGCCGCCCAAGGCAAATCCCACCATCGCCAGCGTGAATGGCAGCGACGCTTGCGCCCGCGGCACGGCGAATTCGGCCTGCACCGGCGGCAGCGCCACCACCACCGACCACATGCCGACGCCGCCGATGGTCGAGATCAGCATCGTCGCGGCAAGGCGCAACCAGGCTTGTGCCGAATCGGGTCGCGGGCTTTTGGCAAGCGTTGATGCGACGAGCGTATCCATCGGGCGACATTCACTGAGGCGAACATCGCGGTCAATCCCGGCGTCTGGCGAGTTTGTAGCCTGGTTTTCGCTTCGCTCAACCCGGCTACATCTTAGTTCGTCTTGGTTCGTCCCATCCAACAGCCGCCGCGCAACGACTCGGGGCTGGATTTCGGCGGCGCCCTCGAAGGTGTTGAGGATGCGGGCATCGCAGAGAATGCGCGACACCGGCCGGACGCGAACTGAATCAGGTTGGCCTGCGCGATCGCGCCGATCTCCTTGCGGCGTTGAATATTCATTTCGCGCAAGACGCTCTAGTCGCTAGCCTTTTTGGCTTACTTATATTATAAGTTGTATTACCGTGACTTGGCCTGCTGCTGCAGTTTGCTGAGTTCCAAAATGAGGGGCCTGAGGGCAGATCAACCATGGCCGAGATTCTCAACGCCAAAGAAATCAACCGCTTGGCGTCCCTGGAACTGAATCTGTTGCAGGCCACCGGCTCGCTCCCAGCCGACGCTTTGCGCGATGCGCGGCTCGAAGCATCGACCCCGATCCACGATACCAACGGCCAAATGCTGTTTCATCGCATCCCATTATCGCGCGAGGGAACCACGATCGGATACGCGGATGTGGCGGCACACACAGGGGCATTTGGCTCACCTCTGTTAGCCGTTGCTCCAGGCGCGAGCTGGGACGAACCGAAAATGGTAGCGGAGGCCGAAGAGGCATTTCGACGCGTTGTCGACCCACATCTCCGCGGCGACAAGTACGACGAGATCCGCTTCGTCGCGTACAGCTATCCTAAGATTGCCGTCCAATTCCTGCAGGGGGACAAGGAACTGGCGATGCTCGAGTGCTTCACCTGGTTCCCGGTGCCCCCGGCCAGGACGCGAGATCGAAAGAGGCTCGAGCCTGGCAATTTCGAACGCTGGTCCCTGATCGATGAACTGCCGCCCGAACGAAAAGAAGAAAATCAGCGCAAGTTCGAAGAACGGGTCAAGGCGTTTCAGAACCCGGCGTTGGCGGCCGCTGAAAAAGGAATGATCGTTCCATTGAACGGAACGCTCTCCCCGATCGAAGTGACATCGAGTTGGGATCTTCATTACAGTGTCCGCAAGACCGACCATCATGTCTGCTGCGAATTGCGCCCACAGGCAACAAGGGTCTGGTGCGTGGGCGCAAGCGTGCAAATGCTGCTGGACTTCTACCGCTACAATTACACTCAAACGAAAATTGCGGCCGAGCTCGGCCTAGGCACGCCCACGAAACCCAACGGCCTTTGCTGGTCTCGGATCGGCGTGGTGGTGACGGGGCTTGAGGCCTTGTCCAGCAACGCGCTGACGGTTCTGATGACCGCCAACCCGACGTTTGGCACATACACTTCCGAGCTGCAGCAGAACCGGCCCATGATCAGTTTCATTCCGGGTCACGCACGGCTCGTGGCCGGCTACACAGAATCATTGTCCGCTGTAGGTGACAACCAGGTCCCATTACGCGGGTTATTGCTGTACGATCCGTGGCCGCCGCGTGTTGGAGTGATCGAGTGGGAGAACTTCGATACCGAGATCCATCTCCTTGCATACTCGGCGCGCGTGAGCAAAATTTGAGCATGAGGACGTGATCAACGACGAGATTCGCAAGACGGTCGAAAAGTTACTGCGTGAAGGCTTTTTCAGTCAGGAACGCGTGGTCGGGCTGCGTGTGGGCTCGCCTATCGCGGTGATCGATCCGACGGGACGCCAACATTCCTGGTTTGTGCCATTGGAGATCGGATCGAAACTCGCCGGCTTCGCGCGATTGTTGCCGTCGCTCGAACCGTTGGCGGTCGCGCGGTTTCAGCACAGGTCGCCTGATTATGCCGATTGCCCCGACCTCGAGGACTGGACCAACCGCGCCCGTATCCTGGAGCTGGCATCGACATTGGCGAGGCAGGATGAGCGTCTCTCTGAGCCGGTCCTGACTTTTGATCACTACCCAAGTCGACTGGCATGGAGCGTCAAGGCAAAATCATTGTCTGGCGCGACACGCACGTTGTTCGTCGCGGGAAATGACGTGTACGAAGGAACGGACGCTGGCGGTCTCTTCTGACTCGTTGACAAAAGCGCCCGCGTTTCGGCTCGCCAATTTTCCGCTTGATCGGGCCGATCGCCTCTTAATTCGACCCGTCCAACAGCCGCCGCGCGATCACATTGGCCTGAATCTCGGCGGCGCCTTCGAAAATATTCAGGATGCGGGCGTCGCACAGAATGCGCGAGATCGGGAATTCCACGGCAAAGCCGTTGCCGCCGTGGATCTGCACGGCGTTGTCGGCCGCCGCCCAGGCGACACGCGCGGCCAAAAGCTTCGCCATGCCGGCTTCGAGGTCGCAGCGCCGGCCGGAATCCTTCTGCCGCGCGGCGTAGTAAGTCAGTTGCCGCGCGATCATGATCTCGACCGCCATCATGGCGAGCTTGTCGGAGACGCGCGGGAAATTGGCGATCGGCTCGCCGAACTGCACCCGCGCCGTGGCATAACTGATCCCCTGCTCCATCGCCGCCTGCGCCACGCCGATCGCGCGCGCCGCGGTCTGGATGCGCGCCGATTCGAACGTCGCCATCAATTGCTTGAAGCCCAGCCCCTCGACGCCGCCGAGGAGATTGTCCGCAGCCACCGCAAAACCGTCGAAGGCGATCTCGTATTCCTTCATGCCGCGATAGCCCAAGACCTCGATCTCGGTGCCGGACATGCCGGCTGCCGGAAACGGCTTCTCGTCGCTGCCACGCGGCTTTTCGGCGAGCAGCATGGAGAGCCCGCGATAGCCGGTCTCGGCCGGATTGGTGCGAACGAGCAGCGTCATCAGGTCGGCACGCACCGGATGGGTGATCCAGGTCTTGTTGCCGTAGACTTTGTAAGTGTCGCGCTCGCGCACGGCGCGCGTCTTCAGTGAAGCGAGATCGGAGCCGGTATTCGGCTCGGTGAACACCGCGGTCGGCAGCACTTCGCCGGATGCGATCTTCGGCAGCCATTGGCGTTTCTGATCCTCGGTGCCGCTGCCCAAAATCAGCTCGGCGGCGATCTCGGAGCGGGTGCCCAGCGAGCCGACGCCGATATAACCGCGCGACAGCTCTTCGGAGACGACGCACATGGATTCCTTGCCGAGCCCCATGCCGCCGTAATCCTCGGGGATGGTCAGGCTGAACACGCCGAGTTCGGACATCTGCGTGATGATATCGAGCGGGATGTATTCGTTGTCGAGATGCCACGCTTGCGCATACGGCACGACCTGACCGTCGGCGAATTTGCGCATCTCCTCGCGGATCGAATCCAGCGTATCTTCGAGGCCGCAGGCGCCGACGGTGGCGTCGGGCCGCTCGCGCATCAATTCGACGAGCCGCGCGCGACGAGCCGCGGTGTTGCCGGTCGCGATGAGGTGATCGACGGCGGGCGTGACCCGCGCCGCCACCGCGCTGGCGTTCAAGCCCAGATCGGCAAGCCGCACGATCTCGCCCTGGCTCATGGGAATGCCGCCCAAAACTTGCGCCAAATATTCGCCGGCGCCGATGCGCACCACCAAATCTTCGATCTCGCCGAAATTGCCGGTGTCGATCATCCGCGCGGCGTAAGCCGCAAGCTGCCGGATCGCTTCGACATATGTCGCAAGCCAGGCGAGGCCGTGGGTGGCGCGCTGCTCGCGGTCGAACACCCGGGCCATCGGGCGGCCCTCGACCGTGACGCGCGCGGCGACGGTGCGGCGGGCATCGGCAAACAGCGCCTCGGTGGCGGCAACCGCCTCGTCGAGCGCTGCGATCAAGTTTTGGCCGGCAGGCATGGCAGATGCGGCAAGCGGCATGAGAGACTCCGAAAGGCTCGATTTCGCGCCGCCCGGACGGCCAGCCGAGCTTACGCGTGCAGTGCACAAAAGCAATGCGAACCTACGGCCGGTTGAAATCGGGCTTTTCCTCAACGCGGGGCGCGAGTCCTTGCCAAATATTAACCATTTTCCGTTTTGCTGACGTGGAATGCCGCATGACGCGCGCGGCGACGAAAGTCCGCATCCGGTCCCAGGTTCTTCAGTTCCAGGTCCTTCAGTCCGATGTTCATCGTCGAAGCCTTCTCAAAACTGTCGGTTCGCGCCCGCATCATCGTGCTCGGCGTCATTCCGGTGATCGGATTTCTCGCCAACGGCATCGCCTTCATGGTCGGCGACGCTGAAGTCGGCCGCGCCTTTGACAGCGTGCAACGCTACACCCGGGTGGCGGATGCGAGCCGCGACCTCAAGACCGGCCTCTTGATCATGCGCGCCGCGACGACCCAATATGTCGCACGGCCGTCCGACAGGGAGGTTGCGGATTTCAACGACGGCCAAGAGCTGGCGATGACATCGCTCGAGCGCATCGCCGCCATGCTCGGCGTCTCGGCGCAGGACGTGATCACGCCGCTGCGCATCACCGTGCGTGACCTCAAGACCAGCTTCGAAAGCCTGGTCAACGAGCAGAAAACGCTCGGCTACGACGACAGACACGGCATCACCGCCGAGCTCACCGCGGCGAGCACCACGGTGGAGCGCATCATCCACGAAGATCTGTCGTGGGTCGCCGACGGCGACGCCCGCAAAATGCTGATGTCGCTTCTGACCATGCGTCGCGATGAGATGGCGTATCGGCTGACCCGCGCGCGCAGCTCGGAAAAGCACTTCTTCGAGGAAGTCAGGAACTTCAACGCGCTGTTCGAATCGGTCGACGGCGCGCCGTCGATGAAGCAGAAGCTGAACGAGGAAGTGAAGACCTACAGCTACGCCTTCGCCCAATGGGTCGCCTCGACCGACAATATCGAGCCGCTGGTGACGCTGATCGGCCACGATACCGAGACCGTGCTGCCGGAAGCCGACAAGATCATCACCGCGGCGCGCGACAGCGCGAGCGATGCCGGCACGGCGCTGGCGGCGTCGCGCGCGCGCATCCGCAGCTTCATCCTGTGGATCGGCCTGGCGGTGGTGCTGATCGGCATCAGCTTCAGCTGGCGCATCGGCCGTTCGATCACGCGGCCGCTGGAAGGCCTGGCGCGGGTGATGAAACGGCTCGCCGACGGCGACACCGCGGCGCAAATTCCGGAAACCAAAGCGCATGACGAGATCGGCGCCATGGCGCGCACGGTGGTGGTGTTCCGCGACACCATGATCGAGCGCGAGCGCCTTTCCGCCGTGGAAACCCAAGCCAATACCGCGCGCGCGCAACGCGGCGAGACCATCGCTGCAATGATCGACACCTTCCGCAGTTCGGTCGAGCAGGCGCTGGCCCGGCTGCGCGAGGCCGCCGGCGCCCTCGAAAGCGCCTCCAGTGGCCTTAACGACTCCGCCGACGCGGTTTCGTCGGAAGCGCGCGACGCCGAAAATCGCGTCAGCACCGCCGCCGTCAATGTCACGACAGTGGCGAGCTCGATCGAGGAATTGGCCGCCTCGATCGGCGAGATCGCGCTGCAGGCGACGCGCTCGACCGAGGTCGCCGGCCGCGCCGTGGCCGAATCCAAGCGCACCGTCACCACCATGTCGGACCTCGGCACCGCCGCGAACCGCATCGGCGAGGTGATCGGGCTCATCCAATCCATCGCCGGCCAGACCAACCTGTTGGCGCTCAACGCCACCATCGAGGCGGCGCGCGCCGGCGAAGCCGGCCGCGGCTTTGCAGTCGTTGCCACCGAAGTGAAATCGCTCGCCGCGCAGACCGCGCGCGCCACCGAGGACGTTGCCGCCCAGATCGGCGCCATCCAGTCGGCCACCGCCGATGCCGCGCAGGCCATCGAACAGGTGTCCTCGATCATCGACGACATGTCGGACATCGCCGTGACGGTCGCCGCCACCGTCGAGGAGCAGAACAACGCGGTCGCCTCGATCGCCGAAGGCGTCAACCGCGCTTCGGTGGAAGCCCGCACCGGCGCCCAATCCATGAGCCGCGTCGCCGGCGCCACCACCGGCGCCCGCTCCACCGCCGCCGACGTCAAGGCGCTGGCCGACGCGCTGGCGATCGAGGCCGCGAGCCTGCAGAGCGAAGTGCGGCGGTTCTTGGCGGACGTGCAGGCGGCCTGACCCTTTCCGCCGACCGCGAAAAACAGAGCGCGACATATGAGCTTCGTCCCTTCTCCCCAGCGGGGAGAAGGACAGGATGAGGGGGCTCTGAGTCCGAGAACATTCTCCGAGTCTGAGCCCCCTCACCCCACCCTCTCCCCGCCAGGGAGAGGGAGTCGCAAGCGTCACGAGAATCATTTCCTTTTTCCGCCCCCGCTATCGCGGGGCGGAAGATTGCGCTGTGCTATGAATAGCGCTCCCGCGGAGACCGCCTCGCTTGCACCTGATCCCCCTCGCCTTCCGCGTCGCCATCGACGCCTTCTATCGCTTCAATGCCGACGACGGCTGGGCGATTGCGAGCCATATCGCGCTCTCGGTGCTGATGGCGATGTTTCCGTTTCTGATCCTGGTCACCGCGATCGCCGGCTTTATCAGCTCGGAGAATCTCGCCGCCGAGGTGGCGCGCATCATCATCGAGGCGTGGCCGCGTGAAGTCGCCAGCCAGATCGCCGGCGAAATTCACGACGTGCTGACCACGGCGCGCGGCGGCGTGCTCACCGTCGGCGCCATCTTCGCCATCTATTTTGCGTCCAGCGGCGTCGAGAGCCTGCGCATCGGGCTCAACCGCGCCTATGGGCTGGTCGATCCGCGGCCGTGGTGGCTGTTGCGGCTGGAATCCATCGGCTATGTGCTGGTCGCCGCGGTCGGCCTATTGGCGCTGTCGTTTTTGGTGGTGCTCGGCCCGCTGGCGTTTCGCACCGCGCTGATCTACGCGCCCTGGCTCGCCGAGATCGAAAGCCACTTCAACATCGGCCGCTTCGTGGTGGCGAGCATTTTGCTCATCACGTCGCTCCTGATCCTGCATATGTGGCTGCCGTCCGGACAGCGCCGCTTCGCCGAGGTTTGGCCCGGCATCGTCGCCACGCTGGCGATGTGGCTGACCTGCGGCTTCGTGTTCGGCCGCTATCTGGCGGACTTCTCCTACACCTACGTCACCTATTATGCCGGGCTCGCCTCGGCGATGATGGCGCTGGTGTTTCTCTATTTCACCGCGCTCATTTTCATCTACGGCGGCGAGCTCAACGCCGCGATCGCGCGCTGGCGGGCGCAATAAACCCTCCCCTGCAGGGGGAGGGCGACCTGCCGAAGGCAGGTCGGGTGGGGGAGTGCGCGGTTCCACGGCCCCACCCCGCCTACGCTCGCTTCGCGAGCTGCGGCGAAGGACCCTCCCCCTGCAGGGGAGGGTGAAGTCAGGCCGCGGTTTCCGCCACCGTGCCGCCGGTCAGCGTCTTGACCTTGCGGGCATGATCGACCGCGTCGCGCGCCGACTGGTTGTGAGTGAACAGCTCGAGCGTCGACGTGTCGTCCTCGCTCACCGGCTGCATCGCCTGGTCGCTGTAAGGCACGTCCTTGGACTTGGCGACCTTGCGGTAGATGCGGAAAATGCCCCACGCCGCCTTTGCCACGCGGGCGTGTTTGACCAGCATTTCCCAGAAGAGCGCCGGATAGAACGTCCACACCGGCTCGAGCGGCAGTTCGGGGCGGCGCTCGTGGCGCGCTTTGAGCCGGACGAAGCCGCCCTGCAGCGGATGCACTTTCTCGATGGTCAGCGATTGCGCGAACCAGAGAATGATCTGCGCCAGGCGCAGGATGTTGATGCCGTAGGCCTGGGCGCGGCGCAAAATCGTCTCGATGTGCTCGGGCGTGTAATAGATCTGCCAGGAATCGCGGTAGAGTTTTTCCCACTCCGCCTTGCTCATGTGCGCGTGCGGGGTGAGCGCGTGCTCGAGATCGTATTTGTTGAGGTCGGGATCGAGGGCTGCGCCCTTCGTCCACAGCACCTTGTGATCCTCGGAGCCGGGCAGCGGTGTCAGGAAGAAGAACTCCAGCACGTCGAGCGGCATTTCCTTCTTGATGATCTCGATGTCGCGCCGCGCCGATTCTGGCGTGTCGTTGGGAAAGCCGAGGATGTAGCCGGCATAGGTCCAGATGCCGGCCGCCTTCCACTCCAACAGCATATTGCGGTATTCGGTGATCTTGTTCTGCCGCTTCTTGGCGGCGAGCAGATTGTCGGGGTTGATGTTCTCGAGCCCGATGAAGATGCGGGTGACGCCGGCGCGCTTGGCCTTGGCGACGAAATTCGGAATCTTGTGGCAAAGCGTATCGACCTGAATGAGAAAGCGCACGTCCATGCCGTCTTCCTCGCGCAGCTTGATGATGCGGTCGAAGATCGGCTCCCAATCCTTGTTGCGGGCGAAATTGTCGTCGGTGATGAAAAACCGGTCGATGCCGTGCTCGAAATTCTTGCGCAGGATGCGTTCGACGTCGTCGGGGCTGCGGCGGCGCGATTTGCGGCCCTGCACGTTGATGATGGTGCAGAACGAGCATTGGAACGGACAGCCGCGGCCGGCGTCGAACGTCGTCACGTTGCCGATCGTCTTGCGCACCGAATTGCCGGGCAGGAACGGCGTCACCGTGTCTTCGAGCGCGGGCAGATCGTTGATGTAATTGTAGAGTGGTTTCAGCGTGCCCGCGGCGGCATCGCGCAGCACTTCGTCCATGCGGCCTTCGGCCTCGCCGGCGAACAGCGTGATGCCCATGTCGAGGGCTTCCTGCAAATCCGCCATCACGTCCGGGAACATGGCCAGCATGCCGGAGACATGGAAGCCGCCGATGATCACCGGGACGCCGGCCTCGCGTAAGGGCTTGGCGATATGCAGCGAGCGCGGATATTGGTTCGACTGCACGCCGACCAGGCCGACAAAACCGAAATTATTGTTGGCGCGCATCTGCGCGATGATGCGCTCGACGCGCACCCGCGTATTGGTCTCGTCGATGGCGACGATGTCGATGTCGATATCGGGGCCGAGTACCTGGCGCTGCGCGCAATCATCGACCAGGCCGTACACCGTCGCCAGCGAATTCGCCGGCATCGGCGAGCGGAACCAGCGGATGACATAGCCGTCGTCGTCATAATGCGACGGCTTCACCAGGATCACGCGGAAACGCTTGCGCGCGCTGGTGGCCTCGGTCCGCGATTGACTCGACTGCATGCTGGCCCCGTTCCCGATCGGGTGTGTTGTAGCTTATCGCAAGCCGCGATGCACCTTCTTCACCTCCCCCTGCAGGGGGGAGGACGACCTGCCGAAGGCAGGTCGGGTGGGGGCAAGTGCGCGGTTCCACGGCCCCACCCGCCTACGCTCGCTTCGCGAGCTGCGGCGAAGGACCCTCCCCCTGCAGGGGAGGGTGAAGTGCGCTTACGCCCCCGCCGCCTCGATCACATCCTCTAAATTCCGCAGGCCCGGGCGCGGGGCGTTGACCAGCACCGCCATGTTGCCGGGCTTGTGGCGGTTGGTGCGCATCAGCTCGTGGGCGTAAGGGATCTTCTCCCAGGGGAATACGTCGCTCATGCACGGGTCGATGCGGCGGTCGATGACGAACTGGTTGGCGGCGCTGGCTTGCTTCAAATGCGCGAAGTGCGAGCCCTGAATGCGCTTCTGCCGCATCCAGACGTAACGGGCGTCGAAGGTGATGTTGTAGCCCGAGGTGCCGGCGCAGAACACCACCATGCCGCCGCGCTTGACCACCAGGCACGACACCGGGAACGTGGCTTCGCCGGGATGCTCGAACACGATGTCGACGTCGTGCTTGCCGGTGATGTCCCAGATCGCCTTGCCGAAGCGCCGCGCTTCCTTGACCCAGGTGTCGTATTCCGGCGTGCCGACTTTCGGCATCGCGCCCCAGCATTTGAAATCGCTGCGGTTGATGACGCCCTTGGCGCCGAGATCCATGACGTATTGGACCTTCGCCTGATCGGACACGATGCCGATGGCATTGGCGCCCGACGCGGCGACGAGCTGCACGCCGAACACGCCGAGCCCGCCGGAGGCGCCCCAGACCAGAACATTGTCGCCGGGCTTGAGGATGTGCGGCGCATGGCCGAACAGCATGCGGTATGCGGTGGCCAAGGTCAGCGTATAGCAGGCGGATTCTTCCCAGCTCAGATGCGGCGGCTTATGCATCAGCTGGCGCGACTGCACGCGGCAGAACTGGGCGAACGAGCCGTCGGGAGTCTCGTAGCCCCAGATGCGCTGCGACGGCGACAACAGCGGGTCGCCGCCGTTGCACTCTTCGTCGTCGCCGTCATCCTGATTGCAATGAATGATCACTTCGTCGCCGACATTCCAGCGCTTCACCTTGGAGCCGACCGCCCAGACGATGCCGGACGCGTCGGAGCCGGCGATGTGGAACGGATGCTTATGGCCGTCGAGCGGCGACACCGGAACGCCGAGGCCGGCCCACACGCCGTTATAGTTGACGCCGCCGGCCATGACATAGACCAGCACCTCGTCCTCGGCGATCGGCCAGGTCGGAACCACCTCGCTCTGCATCGCCTGCTCGGGCGGACCGTGGCGCTCCTTGCGGATCGCCCAGGCGTGCATGGTCGCCGGCACGTGGCCAAGCGGCGGAACCTCGCCGATGTCGTAGAGGTCCTTGAGCGGGGCGGCGGACGGTTTCTTCTGCGCGACGGCCATGAGGGGCTCCGTCTCACCGGTTTTCGCGACGCACACGCCGCGACGGTGATCAGCCTCAGTCTGCCGCACTTGATGTTGCAGTGCAACAATTACCTATGGGCATAACCAACGACAAGGAGAGCTTCGGGCACTGACAGGTTGGCCGAGAAGTCTTATGGTCATAGTGACGCAGCACAGACTGCGTAGGGTGCGTGACGCACATAAAGCCTGGCCCTTGCCGGGACAGGGAAACGGGGAAAAGCCATGGATCTTCAAAGCATCATTATCTGGATCATCGTCGGCGCGATTGCCGGCTGGCTTGCGGGCATGGTCGTCAAGGGCGGCGGCTTCGGGCTCATCGGCGACATCGTCGTCGGTATCGTCGGCGCCGTGATCGCCGGCTGGTTGCTGCCGCAGATCGGCATCGTGATCGGCAGCGGCATCATCGCCGCGATCATCGACGCCTTCATCGGTGCGGTGATCCTGCTGGTCATCATCAAACTGGTCAAACGAGCCTGAAGCAACAGGAGATCGAAAAGATCGCGCCGAGCGCCGCGCCGCAGCTCACGCCACAGCGGACGATCAAGCTGATCGGACTGACGTTGGCGCTCGGCTATCTGATCGTTCTCGGCGGATCTTATCTGCAAGGCCATTTTTTGACCGACCCGCAGGGCCGGCCGATCGCCAATGACTTCGTCAATGTCTGGGCGGCCGGGCGGCTCACGCTCGACGGCGCGGCTCCGGCCGCCTACGATTGGACGCTGCATCGCGCCGCCGAGGTGCGCGCGGTCGGCTACGATTTCGACGGCTATTACGGCTGGCATTATCCGCCGCCGGCGTTTTTCTTCGCCGCAGCGCTGGCGACGCTGCCGTATCTGGTCGCCGCGATCGTTTGGTTGGTGACGACGCTCGCTGCTTACGCTGTGGCAATCGCCGGCATTCTCGGCGTGCGCACCGGCGTCTTGTTCGCGCTCGGATTTCCCGCCGCGATCTGGAACGTCACGGCCGGGCAAAACGGCTTCCTCACCGCGGCGCTGATCGGCGGCACGCTCGGATTGCTGGAGCGGCGCCCGGCGCTGGCCGGGGTCTGTCTCGGGCTCCTCACCTACAAACCGCAATTCGGTGTGTTGTTTCCGATCGTGCTGATCGCCGACCGGCGCTGGCTGACCATTGCGGCCGCTACACTCACGGCAATCGCGCTCGCGGCACTGTCATGGCTCGTCTTCGGCAGTGCAAGCTGGGAGGCCTTCGTGCACTGGGCGCCGCTGTCGAGCCACGCTTTGATCGACCAAGGCGCGCTGGATTGGTACCGGCTGCAAAGCGTGTTCGCCCTGGTGCGCGCCCATGGCGGCAGCGAAACGCTGGCTTGGATCGTTCAAGGCGTACTATCGCTGTTGCTGGCCGTCGGACTGGTTTGGCTGTGGCGTAGCCGCGTCGCCTTCGAGCTCAAGGCCGCGTCGCTCGCCGCCGGCGCGCTGCTCGCGACACCTTATCTCTTCATGTACGACCTGGTTGTGCTTGCCGTCGCGGTGGCGTTCCTGTTGCGGCTCGCCTTGGCGCGCGAATTTTTGACCGGCATCGAGAGCGCCGCCCTCGCCGTCGCCGGCACGCTGATCCTGATCTACCCTTACGTGAAGACCAATGTCGGCCTCGCCGCAGTCGTGATCGTCATGGTTTTGGTGGTGCATCGCGCTTTTGCCGAAGCGCGGCCCGCAGCGGCGGCGGTGAGTTGAATTTACTCGGCCGGAACCGCGACAGGGACCAGCGCGCCGGCAGCGCCACGAACCTGCCACTTGGCAATGACCCGTCCGGCGCGGCGCGCCGCGACAATCGCCAGCACCGCGATCGCGGTGCCGGCAATGATGTCGATGAGATAATGGCCGCCGTTGATCGGCGTCGCCGCCAGCATGGCGGTGAAGGCCAAGACCACGATAGGCCGCATCCAGCGCACCGGCCACAGCGCCCAGGCATAGAGCACGGCGGAGGCGGCGTGGAAGCTCGGAAACGTCACGATGCCGCCGAGCCCAAAGAGATCGAGATGGCGCAAGACGCCGTTGCGAGTCGGCGGTAGATCGCGCAGCTGGTCGAGATAGGGCTGCAGGTTGAGGTGTTTGACGCTGATCGGATCGAGCCCGACCTGTTGAAACACGCCGATCGCCGGCACCAGGCCGGAAACGATCGTGGTCGCGATCAAGGCCAGCCCGAAGGCGAAGGTGAATTCCTCGATGCGATGATAGCGGTACGTCGCCGCCAGCACGACCGGAATGGCGAAAATCGGCCAGCGGATCATGGTGTAGCCGTAGTTCACCCAGGCCGCGAGCGCCGGATGATCGTCGACGTAACGCACATAGGCGCCCCAGTCGAAACCGAGCGCGCGGTCGATGGCGAGCAGGTTGGCATCCTGCATCGGCAGGTTGGCGGACGCCGCCACATAGGTCAGCGGCGTCATGACCGCGGTGATCAGCACGATCTGCGCGGTGCCGCCGAGCACGAACATCACCTGCGGATCGCGCCGCTTCGGCGAGACCGCATTGGCATGGGCAAAGCCGGCGTAGAGCCCGACATAGCCGACCGCAATGGCAAGCCCGGTCAGCTCGAGCGAGAAGTTCGTCAACGCCAGGCTGAGCGCCAGCACGACCCCCATGGCGCCGACAAAAATCCAATTGACCAGGAGGAACCGCCACGCGGCCTCCACGTCCGGCACTGTCTGTTGCGCCTGCATGGCCGCGACTGTGGCGCGGCGGCGGTTAAAACCGTGCGAATCGCAACGGTTAAAATAAGGTGTGAAGCGCGTTCATCGTTAATGTTGCATTGCAACAAGAACCGCGTCACACTGGGTCGCCGGATGACGTGCAAGGCCGATGCTCGACCAGCCGAACCGCGACAAACCAATACGCGACAAACCTTGGATTTTCCGCACCTATGCGGGGCATTCAACGGCCGCGGCGTCGAACGCGCTTTACCGCAACAATCTGGGCAAAGGGCAGACCGGCCTGTCGGTCGCCTTCGATCTACCGACCCAGACCGGCTACGACAGCGATCACCCTTTGGCCAAGGGCGAGGTCGGCAAGGTCGGGGTGCCGATCTCGCATATCGGCGACATGCGCATGCTGTTCGATGGCATCCCGCTTGGCGAGATGAACACGTCGATGACCATCAACGCAACGGCGGCCTGGCTGCTCGCGCTCTATATCGCGGTCGCCGACGAGCACGGCGTACCGCGCGAGAAGCTGCAGGGCACGACGCAGAACGACATCATCAAGGAATATCTGTCGCGCGGCACCTACGTTTTTCCCCCCGCGCCATCGATGCGGCTGATCCAGGACACGATCCTGTTCACCACGCGCGAAATGCCGAAATGGAATCCCATGAACGTCTGCTCCTACCATCTGCAGGAAGCGGGCGCGACGCCGGAACAGGAACTCGCTTTCGCACTGGCCACCGCGATTGCCGTGCTCGACAGCGTAAAAGCGACCGGCGGCGTCAACGATTTCGGCGAGGTGGTCGGGCGGATATCCTTCTTCGTCAACGCCTCGACGCGGTTCGTCGCCGAAATGTGCAAGATGCGCGCGTTCGGCGAATTGTGGGACAAGATCACGCGCGAGCGTTACGGCGTGAGCGATCCCAAGCAGCGGCTGTTCCGCTACGGCGTGCAGGTCAATTCGCTGGGCCTGACCGAGCAGCAGCCGGAGAACAATGTTTACCGCATTCTCATTTCCATGCTCGCTGTGACGCTGTCGAAGAAAGCCCGCGCCCGCGCCGTGCAACTGCCGGCATGGAACGAGGCGCTCGGCCTGCCGCGGCCGTGGGACCAGCAATGGTCGCTGCGCATGCAGCAGATCCTCGCTTATGAGACGGACCTGCTCGACTACGCCGACATCTTCGACGGCTCGGCTGAGATCGCCGCCAAGGTTGCAGCCCTGAGGAAGGCGGCGCTCGAGGAACTCGATCACATCCAGGGCCTCGGCGGCGCGATCGCCGCCGTCGAGATGGGCTACATGAAAAACCAGCTCGTCGAGAGCAATACCGCGCGGCTCGAAGCGATCGAGCGCAACGAGCAGACCGTCGTCGGCGTCAACCGTTTTGTCGAAACCGAACCGTCGCCGCTGACCAGCGGCGATAATACGATCATGACCGTGGCCCATGAGGTCGAGGCCGAGCAGATTGCGCGGCTCAACGCCTGGCGGGCGGCGCGCGACGCCAACGCGGTCGCGGCGTCACTCGAGGAGCTGCGTCGCTCGGCGCGCGGCGGCACCAACATCATGCCGGCCTCGATCGCCTGCGCCAAAGCCGGCGTCACCACCGGCGAATGGGGTTTTGCGCTGCGCTCGGCGTTCGGCGAATACCGCGCGCCAACCGGCGTCGGCACCGCCATGCGCAACGATGCCGAAGGACTCGACGATATTCGCGCCGAGGTCGACCGCGTATCGAAGAAGCTCGGCCGGCGGCTGAAATTCCTCGTCGGCAAGCCGGGCCTCGACGGCCATTCCCACGGCGCCGAGCAGATCGCCGCACGCGCCCGCGATGCCGGCATGGACGTGGTCTACGAC
>JBAUYI010000140.1:0-25371 GCA_049584715.1 Xanthobacteraceae bacterium | reverse complement strand
CTCATAACCAGGCAGCCCGGACTCGGCGACAGTGGGCACATCCACAAGAGCCGGGCTGCGTTGCGGGCCGGTGACCGCGATTGCGCGCACTTTGCCGTCGCGGATCAGCGGCAAAGTCGGCGGAATGGTTGCGAACGCCATATCCACCCGGCCGGCGACGACGTCGAGAATTTCCTGGCCGCTGCCGCGATAGGACACCGGCGTCAGCTCGATATGCGCCGTCTTGGCGAACAGGACGCCGGCGAGATTGGCCAGCGTCGCCGGACCGGCCGAAGCGAAGGTGAGCGGCTTTGTCTTGGCAAGCGAGACCAGTTCCTGCACGCTCGTTGCGGACACATCCGGATAGAGCGCCAGCACGAACGGCGAAGCGCCGATCATCGATATCGGCACAAAATCCTTGACCGGATCGTAGGTCGGCTTCGCCATCAGGCTCGGCGACAGTGTATGCGTCGAGGTATTGGCGAGGCCGAGCGTGTAACCGTCGGCGGCGGCGTGCGCGACGGCTTCGGTGCCGAGATTGCCGCTGGCGCCGGGGCGGTTCTCGACCACGAGCTGCTGGCCGAGCCGCTCGCCAAGCTTTTGCGCCACGATGCGGGCGACGATGTCGGAGCTCGAGCCGGCCGGGAACGGCACGATCAGATGGATCGGCCGTTCCGGCCACGTTGCCGATTGCGCCGCGGCGGGGTGAGCCGCTGCCAACGTCATCAGCAGTACCAACGCCACGCGCCTCATCGCCGCCCCCATTTCATCACGCAATCGCGTCGGCTTCGCGCAAGCTCTCGAACAGCGCCGTGCGCAGCAGATATTGGCGCGCCAGCGCCGGATCATCCGCGGTCCGGCACAACTCGTCGTGATTGCGCTGTCGGACCGCCGGATCCTTCTCGGCCAACAATCTTTTGTTGCGCATGGTCTGCGCTTGGGTATGCGCGACGGCGACATGGCGGCGCTGGCGCTCGTAGCGGTCGAGCACGCCGTCGTCGGCTTCCTTGCGCGCGATGGCGATGAGCTTGTCGGCCAGATTGATCGCGTCGTGAATGCCCGAGTTCATGCCCATGGCGCCGATCGGGCTGTTCACGTGGGCGGCATCGCCCGCCAGGATGGCGCGGCCGACGCGGAATTTCTGCGCCACGCGCTGGTGCACGACGTAAAGATTGCTGCCGACGATATCGAACGGCTTGCCGGTCGGCAGGAAGCTTTGCAGCTTTGCCTGCAAGATTTCCGGTTGCATCAATGCGATCTCGTCGGCCTTCGGATCGGTCGGAAAATGCACGCGCCAGCGGTCCGGCGGGCCTTTCCAGTGAAACAAGTTCGACCATTCCGCGGGGTCGGAAATGTAATTGCGCTCGGCATAGCCATGCTGGCGGAAGTCGTAAGCGACTTCGATGTTCAGCGTACGGTCGTCGTAAGTAAAACCCTCAAAGGGGATGCCGAGGTCCTTGCGCACGATGCTGCGCGCGCCTTCGCCGCTGACCAGATAGCGGCCCTCGATCGTCTCCTCCTCGCCGGCGGGATTTTTCACACGCGCCCGCACACCGTCGGCATCCTGCGCGAAGGCGATGAATTCCGTCGCCAGGCGAAGCTCGATATTGGATTGCGCCTTGGCCATCGCCAGCGCCTCTTCGACGATCTTGATGCGCTCGCATTGCAGCACATAGGGAAAGCGCGTGTCGTTTTTCAGATGAATGTGATCGAACGCGGCGATCAGCTTGCCTTCGTGCCGGTCCCAGTAATGAAATACCGGCGCGATGATGCCGCGCGGCTCGAGCTTTTGGTAAAGCCCGAGCCGGTCGAGCATTTCCAGCGTCGCCGGATGGTTGGTGCCGGCGCGCGGCACCTGTTCGAGGAAATTGTCGTCGCCCAACGCTTCGACCAGGCACACTTTCTGGTCGGCCTGCGCGAGCGCCAACGACAGGCACAGACCGACGGGGCCTGCGCCGATGACGATTATCTGATCTGAACTATTGAACATTCAACATAAGACCAGCCGCCACTCGAGCTCCCTCTCCCCAGCGGGGAGAGGGAGAAGAAAGAGTCGCGGCCCGCCTTATCTCCTAATAACCGGGCTCATGCCTTCGCCGTCACTTCCTTGGTGGCGCCGGCCCAGCCGTGATGGGTGAGGTCGAACACCACGCCGTCGGGGTCGCGAAATTTTGCCTCGTAGAACGAATTCGGCGAAGTCGGCCGGCCGGCGAGATAAGTACCGCCGGCTTGCGTGACCTTCTTCTCCGCTTCGTCGAGATCGTCGACCCACATGCCGAAGTGGTACAGGCCCGGCTTCTCGTTGCCCTCGGTCTTTAAGAGCGCGACGTTCATCACGCCATCCGACATATAGATGCCGCGGCGCGCGGTGCCGGCCCGCGTCATGCCGAAGGCCTGCTCGAAAAACGTCGCGGCCTTTTCCGGATCGGGAACGATGATGGCGATGTGGCGAAGCCTGGTAGCCATGAGCCGTCTCCATTGTTGGCTTTTTTGGACATGGGGGGATAGCGCACCATAATCAGCGGTGCGATATTTGCCTAGCCTTGCCTTCGCGCAAGACCTTTCGCCTACGACATGTGAGAGCAACGTTGCACACGCCGACCGACATAAAGACATCCTGGCCGGACGCGATCTACGGCCATTTCCGCCGCGTCGGCGTCCACCAGGTCGGCTATGTGCCGGATGCCGGCCATAGCCGGCTGATCCAATTGTGCCAGGCCGATAACACCATCGCCGACGTGGTGCTGACCACCGAGGAGGAAGGCGTCGGCCTCGTCGCCGGCGCCGCGCTCGGCGGCCAGCGCGCGGCATTGTTGATGCAATCGAGCGGCGTCGGCAATTGCATCAACATGTTTTCGCTGTTGCGCAATTGCGGCTTCGGCTGCGTGGTCTTGGTCACCATGCGCGGCGAGTTCGGCGAGTTCAATCCGTGGCAGGTGCCGATGGGCGCGATCACCGAGGACGTGCTGCGGCTCGCGGGCTTTCTCACCTACCGCATCGACGACGCCGATGCCGTCGACGACATCGTCGGCGCCGGCTGCGACATGGCATTCGACGGCAATCTGCAGGTCGCGATTCTTCTCTCGCAACGGCTGATCGGCCGCAAGCAATGGACGCGATGATGCTCGACCGGCGCAAATTGGTGCGGCAACTGCTGATCGACCGCGGCGATCTCCTTGTCGTCAGTGGGCTGGGTTCGGCGACTTACGACGTCGCCGCGGCCGGCGATCATCCGCTCAACTTTTATCTCTGGGGCGCCATGGGCGGCACCGCGATGATCGGACTTGGGCTGGCGCTGGCGCAGCCCGAGCGCCGCGTCGCCGTGCTCACCGGCGACGGCGACATGCTGATGGGGCTGGGCAGCCTCGCCACCATCGGCGTCAAGCAGCCGAAGAACTTTGCCATCGTCGTGCTCGACAACGCCCATTACGGCGAAACCGGCATGCAGGCGAGCCACACCAAGGCAGGCATCGATCTCGTCGCCGTGGCGCTTGGCTGTCGCTTCAAACATGCGCGGGCGATTTCGCGCATCGAGGAAGCCGCCGACGTGCGCAAGTTGCTGCACACGGGCGAAGGTCCGATTTTGGTCAGTGCGCGGATCAGCGAAGAAGACGTGCCGCGCGTGCTGCCGATCCGCGACGGCCACGCGATCAAGCAGCGATTTATCGAGGCGCTGAATTCCGCCTGACATTGACATAAAAATAGTATAAACATGCCCTTATGGGGGCGTTACCAAGCTTCAGCCGGATAGCTTCGCCGGATCGATGCCGTAGTCTTTTGAAAAGACTACGAAAATGAACCGGAAGGCACGACGGGCGGCGGCCAAACAGGCCGGATTCCCGCTGTCGCCCGCAGCGGCCGATAGCCCTTTTCAAGCCGCAAAGGCCACCGATGTTTACGCGGCGGCTATATCGCATTACCGCAAGGGCGAGTTCGTCCAGGCGGAAAACCTTTGCCGTCTGGCGCTCAGCCGCGAACCCCGTCACCTGCGCAGCCTCGTGCTCTTGGGCGACGTGGTGCAGCAGGGCGGCCGCAACAAATTGGCGGTGAAACTGCTCAGCCAGGCGCTTGAGCTCGACCGCACCGATGCGGTAGCCCACGACAATATCGCCATCGCCTACCAGGCGCTCGGCCGCATGGACGAGGCCGTTGCGCATTTCATCCATGCCATGGCGCTCGGGCTGCGTGATCCGGAGATCCTCGTCAAGCAAAGCACCGCGGTGAGGGCGCCATTGAAGCGCCTCGCCGAAGCCTGGCCGCGACAGATCCGGCTTGGCGAGCTGCTCGGGGCTCAAGGCGCGAGCGCAATAGCGCGGGAAGCCATGCTGCTGGCGCTGTTGCGGTCGAAAGTCGTCCACGATCTTGAGCTGGAGCGCTTGCTCACCGCCATCCGCCGCGGCCTGTTGCAGCATGCGATCGACGCCGATCCGCAACCGATCGATGAGGATGGCCTCGAAATCTTTTGCGCCCTGGCGCAGCAATGTTTCCTCAACGAGTATGTCTTTGCGCTCGGCGACGTCGAGCAGGCGGAGTTGCTGCAAGTGCGCGATCGTATTGTCGCCGCACTCGCCGTAGGCACGGAGATTGCTCCGCTCGATCTGATCGTCACCGCAAGCTATCTGCCGCTACAAAGGCTGCCGGGTGCGCCATCGCTGCTCGCGCGCGCGTGGCCGGATGCTATCGAACGGCTGTTGACGCAGCAGATCCGCGAACCTTTGGAGGAAGAGGCCGACCGTAAGAATGTCGCGGCGCTGACGCCGATCGATGACGCCGTTTCGCTGCGAGTGCAAAATCAATACGAGGAAAGCCCCTATCCGCGATGGGCCGCGGTTCCGCAAATCGAGCCGACCACGGTCGTGCACTTTCTGCGTGACCGCCTGAACATCGTGCCGCTGTCGTGGCCGCAATCGACCGTCGGCGTCGACATTCTGATCGCCGGCTGCGGCACCGGTTCGCATTCGATCGACAGCGCGCTGCGATTTCCGAAAGCGCGCATATTGGCGATCGACATCAGCCGCGCCAGCCTGGCTTACGCCCGCAGGAAAACGCGCGCCTTGGGCCTGACCAACATCGAATACGGCCAAGCCGATATTCTCAAGCTCGCTTCGCTTAGCCGGCGCTTCGACGTTATCGAGACGGTCGGCGTGCTGCACCATCTGGCCGATCCGGCTGCCGGCTGGCGCGCGCTGCTTTCGCTGTTGCGCCCGCACGGGCTGATGCTGGTCGGTCTTTACAGCGCAACGGCGCGGCAATCGCTGGCCGCAGCACGCGCCTTCATCGCCGAACGCGGCTATCGCGCCACGGCCGACGATATCCGCGCCTGCCGGCAGGACCTGATCCAGCGCTCCGGCATGCCGCCGTTCCGGGATTTCTCCTCGACCAGCGGCTGCCGCGATCTTTTGTTCAACGTCATGGAGCACCAGTTCACGATTCCGCAGATCGACGAATTTCTCGACGAAAATCACTTGACGTTTTTAGGCTTTGAGCAGCTTCCCCCAGACGTGCTGCGGCAATTTCAGCAGCAATTTCCGGATGCCGGCGCCATGCGCGATCTCGGATCGTGGCATGCCTTCGAGCAGGCGAATCCACTGACCTTCGGCAATATGTATTTCTTTTGGGTGCAGAAGACAGACGCGCGCTGATTTTGCCCGCTACCGTCTCGCCGCAACCTTCACCGCTTCGATGATTTCCGGATATGCGGCGCAGCGGCAGAGATTGCCCGAGAGATAGTGAACGATGTCGTCGTCGCTCGGGTTCGGATGCTCCTTCAGCAATTGATGCACCATGAGCACAAAACCCGGCGTGCAGAAGCCGCACTGGAACGCGCCGCAATCGATGAAGGCTTGTTGCACGATGGACAGCGCGCCTTCGGCATCGAGCGATTCGACCGTGGTCACGCTCTTGCCGTCGACCCAGGTCGCGAAATAAAGGCAGCCCGACACCGCCTTGTCGTCGACCAGCACGGTGCAGCAGCCACACAGCCCCTGGCCGCAGCT
Source organism: Xanthobacteraceae bacterium (assembly GCA_049584715.1). Taxonomy (GTDB): domain Bacteria; phylum Pseudomonadota; class Alphaproteobacteria; order Rhizobiales; family Xanthobacteraceae; genus BOG-931. The sequence continues at coordinate 19,396 of JBAUYI010000140.1, read as the reverse complement.
TTCCCGGGCGCCGAACAAATCGAAGCGCTGCAACAGCTCGACCAGGTTGCGATGCGGCTCGATATCGGCCGAGACTTCTTGGCCGTTGAGCGTGAAATTGATGTTTTGCATGCTCATCATTCGTCCTCGAGTGGCTGGCCGGCTTGCGCGCGCAAGGCACGCAGCACCGCTTCGGCGGTGATCGGCAGTTCAGTGATGCGGATACCGACGGCGTCGTGGACGGCGTTGGCGATGGCCGGCGAGACTCCGAAAGTGCCGGACTCGCCGAGCCCCTTGGCGCCGAACGGGCCGGAATGCTGCTCGGCTTCGACCAAAACGTTCTCCATCGGCGGAATATCGCGGATGCCGGGGATTTTGTAGTCGGCGAGCGACGCGTTGGTCACCTGGCCGCCGTCGAGCCGCATGTCTTCGGACAGCGTAAAGCCGAGCTGCATAATCGCGGCGCCGGACAATTGCGTGCGCGCGACGCCGGGATTGATCGGCTTGCCGCAATCAGCGGCATTGACGAGCTTTGTCACGCGCACGTGGCCGGTTTCGGTATCGACCTCGACCTCGACGCCTGAGCCGCCGATCATCCAGAACGGCGTCACGTTGTCCGACAGCCCAGTCTGCGCGTCCGGCGATTTATAGGTCGGCACGAAACTCGCCGTGCCGATGACATTGCCGGCCTGCATGCCGTAGCGCTTCTTGAAAATCTCCGCCGGCGGGTAATTGGTGTTTTCGGGGAGGCCGGCTTCGGCGGCCAGCGTGCGCAGTTTCGCGCGCGCGTCTTCAGCGGCGAGGCGCACCGCGTTGCCCATGTGGAACAGCGAGCGCGAGCCGAGCGTGCCCATGTCGTAGGGCGTCACGTCGGTATCGGGATGCACGATGCGCACGTCTTCGGAGTCGAGATCCAACACCTCGGCGACCATTTGGGCGAACGCGGTGTCCGAACCCTGCCCCATATCGACGGTGCTGGTGTAGAGCGTCGTCGAGCCGTCGGCAGAAACGTTGACGATGGCGACCGACGTGGTCGGCGAGATCGAGGCCTTGAAACCGATGGCGACACCGCGGCCGCGGCGAGTAGTACCGGTGCCGCGATCGAACGGCGCGCTCCAGCCCATACGTGCAGCAATGGCGTCGAGCACCTCGGCAATGGCGGCGTCGTGCATCGCCGTGCCGCTGGCCTGCGGCCGGCCCTCGCGTAAAATGTTCTTGCGGCGGAATTCGACCGGATCGATGCCAAGCTCGCGCGCGATCAGGTCGGTGTGGCTCTCATAGGCCCAGACCAATTGCGGAATGCCAAAGCCGCGCAACGCGCCGGCCGGCGTGCGGTTGGTGTAGAGCGAATAGGAATCAATGCTGATGTTGTCGATGTCGTAAGGCCCCGGCGCGGTGAAGCCGGATTTTTGCGTCACCCGCGGGCCGATATCGGCGTAGGCGCCACCGTTCCAGAATACTTCGCAGGCGCGGGCGATCACCTTGCCGTCCTGATCGACGCCGCTCTTGATGCGGAACGTGGTCGGATGCTTGGTGATCATGTAGAATTGTTCTTCCATGGTCAGCGAAATTTTCACCGGCCGGCGCACCAGCATCGCAAGCGCCGCGACCAGCGCTTCAAGCTTGACGTAGACTTTGGCGCCGAAACCGCCGCCAAGATACGGCACTTTCACCCGCACGCGATTTTCCGGCCAGCCGAACAGCCGCGCGATTTCGGTGCGCACGAAGGACGGCGTTTGGCTCGATGTGTAGATGGTCAGCGCGCCGTCGCCCGGCTCCGCGACCGACACGAACGGCTCCAACGGCAGGTGCAGGCATTGCTGCGTCTTGAAGGTGTGCTCGACCACGCGCGACGCGCGCGACATCGCCGCGTCCATGTCGCCGCGCCGCAAGTGATAATCGAGCGCGATATTGGTATTGGTGCGGCCCTTGAGGTGTTTCAGATCGGCGAACGTGCCGGCGGGTTTGAGCATGTCATGGACGACGATGTCGGGCTGCATCGCCGCGACTTCGTCGTAGACCGCCGGCAGTTCGTCGTATTCGACCTCGATCAATTGCGCGGCGCGCTCGGCGACATGCGGATCTCTTGCCAGCACGGCGGCGACCGGCTCGCCAACATGGTGCACCTTGTCGAGCGCCAGGATCGGCTGATCGTGAAACGCCGGACCGTAATAGGGCTCCGCGATCAGCTTGCGGATATCCTCGCCGGTGACGACGCGATGCACGCCGGCGACGGCTTTTGCGGAACGCGTGTCGATATTACGGATGCGACCGTGCGGCACCGTTGAGCGCGCGATCTTGCCGTAGAGCATGCCGGGCAGGCGGAGATTGTGCACATATTCGGTGCGGCCGGTGACCTTGGCGCGCACTTCGAGGCGCGGGATATCTCGCCCGACCTGCTTCATCCGTGCATCCTAATGCGCGCCTTCGGCCAGTGCCTGGCGCACGGCGCGCCGCACATAGACCCGCAGCAGTTCGCGCTTGTAGGCGGCCGAGCCATGAGCGTCGGCGAGGATTTGCGCTTCGGCGGCGGCCGCCTCGCCGGCACGCGCCAGCGCCGCATCATCGGGCGCGGCGCCCTGCAGCGCTTTCTCGGCCGATGCCATGCGGGTGACTTTTTCCGTCGCGGCGCTGACGACGACGATAGGATCGCGGATCGTGCCGTCCTTATGCGCAAACGACACCGCAACGCCGAGCGCCGGCCAATCGTCGGCGGTCCGCGACGTGACTTTCATGTAGGCCGCTTTGCGGCCGTCGAGCGCCGGCACGGTCACCGCGGTGATCAGTTCATTCTTGTCCAGAACGGTCTCGTAATAGCCGGAGTAAAGCGCCTCGACCGGCAATTCGCGATTGCCGTTCGGGCCCGCGATCGAAACTCGCGCGCCGAGCGCGGCAAGCACTGGCGGCAAATCCATGTGCGGATCGCCGTGCGCCAGCGCGCCGCCCACGCGGGCGACGTTGCGAACGCGCACGTTCGACAAGGTCCGCATTGCGCGCTTGAGCACTGGCAAGCGCGCCGCAACATTGGCGTCGTGCTCGACGTCGCTCAACGTCGCCATGGCGCCAATGCGCAGCGCGTTGCCGCTGACCGTGATGCGCGAATACTCCGGCTCGATGCTGTGCAGGCAAATCAGCCGCGTCGGCTGGAACACGCCGGCCTTCATCATCAGCATCAGCGCGGTGCCGCCCGCGACGGCGCGGATGGTCGGCTCTTCCGGATCGAGCAGCGACATCGCCTCTTTGAGCGATTTTGGTTCCACCATTTCGAACGGAATCACGGCGTGCTTCTCCCGGCAGGTTTTGTCTTGTGTCTTCAGGCGTTGGTCACGCTCAGCACGTGATCGGCGATCTCGGCGCGGGTGCCGACCCAGATATCCGGCGACATCATCGCCTGTTCGATGATGCGCTCATAGAAATGCGCGCCGCGATGGTGGCCGAAGATATGGGCGTGGCTGGTGACGTCGATGATGCGCAATTCGTCGTCGCGGGCGCGGGCGATGCCGATCACCTCGTTGAACGATTCCAGCATCATGCGCGGCGGATGGCCGTATTTCATCGACGGCATGTCGTTGACGTCATAGGACAGCGGAATGGCGACGATCTTTTTGTTGCCGTGGTTGGCGACGTAAGGCAGGTCGGTGTCGAACACGTCGCCGTACCAGCGATAGCCGGCGTCGGCGAGCAATTTCGGCGTGGAGAGCTTCGAGGTGCCGCGCGGCGACAGCCAGCCGATGATCTTTTGGCCCGAGGCTTTTTCCAGGAGCGTCGTGCAGCGCTCGATGTTCTTGCGCTCGTCTTCGTCGGACAATAGCGCCGGGATCACGTCCATGGCGTAGGAATGCGACAGCACTTCGTGGCCGCGTTCGGCGATGGCCTTGACCGTCTCCGGCGCGCGCTCGGCGATGACGGCGTTGGTCATCACGCTCGCCTTGGCGCCGTGGCGGGCAAACCCGTCCATCAGGCGGTGGATGCCGACCTCGACGCCATAGGCGGCCCAGGAGATCGCCATGGTATCGAGCACGCCGGCCGGCAGCGGGTTGCCCATCGGGCTGATGCCGGGCGCCTTACCGTCCGACCAGGCTTCGAGACAGACATTGAAAACGACGGCGATGCGCTTGCCGTTCGGCCAGACCCAATTCGGCTGTTGCTTCATTCACGTCCCCGGCAGGCGCATATCGCCCGGATGGAGAACGAGTTTAATCACACTCGGGTTTATCCCGTCGAGCGCCGATCACGCCGCAGCGGTGCGCGGGCTCATGATCCAGGCGCCGGCCACGACCAGAAGCGCAATCAGTGCGGGTGCGATGGCGAGCACGAGGCTTACGGATGCGACCGCGGCGGTCGCTGCCCAGCCGATCGACGAAAAGGCTTCGGTGAAGGTCGCCACCCGCGAGGAGACCTGGCGGCGGCGGAACTGGCTGCGCTTGGCCTGGCTGCGGAACCAGAGCTGGATCGCGGTCGCCGCCGTGGTGGCGATGACGATGCCGCCGCTGGCGACCAGCGCGTGCCAGGGCGAGAGCATGGCGAGGACCGCAACCAGCGGCGCGAATACAACAGCGATGACGCCGAGCACCGCTTCGACCTTGGCGCGCAGGATGAAGCCTGCCGGCACCGGCGCTGTGGCGACCAGATCGGGCGCGTCCTCGCCGGAGATCGCGAGCCAGGCAAGGCCGCCGGCGAACTGGCCGGCCGCCATGACCAGAACCGGCACGACGAGATTAAAGGCGCCGTTGCCGTCGTCAAAACTGCGCCACAGCAGCACGGCGGGCGGGATCAGATAGAGCATCTGCATGAAGGTTTGCGACACCAGCCACGGATCGCGCCGCAGCAACGCCCATTCCTTGCGGCGTAGCGCGCGGCGCGGCGAAGTTTTTCGAAATGCGCTCTGCCGCCGCGTTTGACTGACGCGCGAAGCTGCGGCGCCAGCGGCCGCGGTGGCATATTCGCCGAAGCGTGGCGAGACCAGCGCGATGGCGGCTATGAGCAGCGCAAAGCTCACGGCGAGTACGCCGACGAGCGCCAGCCAATCGCCCATCGCGGCGCGCGCCGGCCACCAAGCAATGCTGCCGAGATCGGGTGCGTGCCCCAGCACGGCGCTCGACTGCAACACGCTGACCCGCGAGATCGTACCGTAGGACAAGATCGCCGCGACTTGCAGTCCGATCACGAAGGCGGCGCCGATCACCGCGGCGACGACTTGCGCCACAAGCCGCGTGCGCTTGGGACCGATGATGCGGAACAGCGCCACGGTGAAGCCGACCGCGAGCGCGGCCGCGGCAGCCCCCATGGCCACGATCAGCCCATAAGCGCCCATCCAGCGCAAGCCGCCGCGCACGATCAGAATATCGATGAACGGCGCGGCCAGCGGGATCGCCATCATGGCGACCGAAATCGCCACCGTGGCGATGCGCACGGCAAACAGCCTTTGCGCCGCAACTGGCGACGCCAGGATCAGATCGAGATCGGAGCGCGCATAGAACGCGCGGGTCATCGACTCCATGGCCTGCGAGATCATCAACAGCCATGACAGCAAGACACTTGCGGTGATCGTCACCAGCATCGGCTTGTCGATCGGCGCGTCGGCGTAACGACCGACCATCCAATAGGCGACGAAGTGCATGAAGATCGCGAAAACGAGGATCGCGATGACGACGCGGCGCAGCCGCTCGCGCCGGCCGGCGGTGATCATGGACAGCCAGTCACGCCAGGCGAGCCGCGACTCGTGCCGCGCGAACCAGACCGCGGTGCCCGGCGCCAACGTCATGCCGCCTGCGCCTGCTCGGCGACCAGCGCGAGGAAGGTGTCTTCGAGGCTGGCGCCGTCGCTCGCAACGCCGCTCGTCCGACCGGCCTGATGCCTCAGCTCTTCGAGCGTGCCTTCGGCGATCAGCTTGCCATGGGCGATGACGCCGATGCGGTCGGCCATGCGTTCGGCGACTTCGAGAATGTGCGTGGTCATGATGATGGTGCCGCCGGCATTGACCCGCTCGCGCAGCACGCTTTTGACCTGGCGCGCCGATCCGGCATCGAGCCCGGTGAGCGGCTCGTCGAGGATAATGACGCGCGGGTCGTGCACCAGCGCCCCGGCCAGCGCCACTTTCTGCCGCATGCCCTTGGAAAATCCCTCGCAGCGCTCGTGCGCGTGCGGCGCCAGATCGAGCCACGACAACAAGTCCTGCGCGCGCTCCTCGGCCAGCGCCGGCGCAATACCCCAAAGGCCGGCGACGAATTCGAGATATTCGCGTGGCGTGAGCTTGTCGTAGATCATCGGTTCGTCGGAGATCCAGGCCATGATCTGCTTGGCTGCCACCGGATCGGCCAGCGCATCGATGCCGGCGACACTGATCGTGCCGGCGTCGGGCCGCAGCAGGCCTGCGATCATGCGTAAGGTCGTGGTCTTGCCGGCTCCGTTCGGGCCGAGCAGCGCGTAGAACTCGCCGGTTTGCACCGTGAGATCGAGGCCGTCGACCGCGGGACGGTCGAAGCGTTTGACGAGGCCGCTGATCTCGAGCGCGAACGGTGTTGGGGGCATGATGTGCTTCATGGCTGCGGCCCTAACGCTAGCCGACAGAGGTTTCGACCTCGTGAATCCGAGGCAGCGAATTTGCAACACGTAATCAAAGCGTTATGCGGTCGATCTCGGCCAGATCGGCTTCCGACAGCGTCCAACCAACCGCGGCGATGTTCTGTTCCACCTGCTCCGGCCGCGTTGCGCCGGCGATGATGCTCGGGATGTACGGCCGGCTCGCCAGCCAGCTCATGGCCAGCTCGAGTAGCGTGTGCCCGCGCCGGGCCACGAAGGCGTCGAGCGCATCGACAATGCGCCAGTTGCGCTCATTGAGGAACTCATCGGCATGGCGCGGCGGGTTCCTGGCAAGCCGCGTGCCCGCAGGCAGCGGTGCATCGTGTTTGTACTTGCCGGTCAGCAGGCCGCTCGCCAGCGGAAAATACGGCAGCAGGCCCATGCCGTGCTTGCACATGATCGGCAGGCGATCTTTTTCCAGTTCGCGCTCCAGCAGGCTGTACTCATCCTGCGCGGTGACAAAGGATGTCAGGCCATGGCGCTGCGCGACCGTCATCGCCTCCTCAAGCTGCGCGGCGGAAAGATTGGAGCAGCCGATGGCGCGGACCTTTCCGGCTTGCACCAGATCGTCGAGCGCGCGCAGCGTCTCCTCGATCGGCGTCTGCGCATCCGGCCGATGCAGCTGATAAAGATCGATCCAATCGGTCTTCAGGCGCCGCAAGCTCGCTTCGAGCGCCTGCGCGATATAGCGCCGCGATGCGCCGCGCAGTTTTCCGGCATCGTCCATCGCCAGACCGAATTTCGTCGCCAGCACAATGTCCTTGCGGCGCGCGCCCAAAACCTTGCCCAGAATTTCTTCCGAGCCGCCCTTATTGCCGTAGATATCAGCGGTGTCGATCAGCGTGATGCCGAGATCGAGCGCGCGATGAATGACGCGACGCGAGGCTTCGAGATCGGTGCGGCCGCCGAAATTATTGGCACCGAGGCTAACGAGGGAAACCTCGATGCCCGAATTTCCAAGCTTGCGCTTTTGCATTCCTGGCGTCAGCCACTGACATTGAACGCGGCGATCGCCGCCATGTTGACGAGCTGCGCGTCATTGGCCGACAGCGGCACGATCTGCACCGAGTGGTCGAGGCCGACCAGCATCGGGCCGATCACGGTGGCGCCGCCGAGCTCCATCAGCATCTTGGTCGAGATCGAAGCCGAATGGAACGCCGGCATGATCAGCACATTGGCGGGCCCCGACAGCCGGCAGAACGGATAGGCCTCGCGCAGCTCCATGTTGAGCGCCACGTCGGCCGCCATCTCGCCGTCGTATTCGAAATCCACGCGTCGCTCGTCGAGCAGCCGCACCGCTTCCTGCACGCGCTCGGAGCGTTCGCCCTGCGGATGGCCGAAGGTCGAGAACGCCAGCAAGGCGAGCCGCGGCTCGTAGCCGAGCGAACGCGCCACCCGCGCCGCCTCGATGGCGATCTCGGCGATCTCGTTGGCGTCGGGCATTTCGGTGACGGCGGTGTCGGCGACCAGCACGGTGTGGCCGCGCGCCAGCACCAGCGACACGCCCATGACGCGATGGCCCGGCTTCGGATCGATGCAGCGCCGCACGTCTTCCAGCGCCACCGAGAAATTGCGCGTCACGCCCGTAACCATGGCATCGGCATCGCCGAGCGCGACCATGCAAGCGGCGAAATGATTGCGGTCCTGGTTGACCATGCGCTGGCAGTCGCGCTGCAGATAACCGTGGCGCTGCAGCCGCTCGTAGAGATAAGCGGCATAGGCCGAATTGCGCGACGACATCGCCGCATTGATGATCTCGATGCCGCCGCCCAGTTCGACGCCGAGCGTTTCCGCCGTCTCGCGCACCCTGCGCTCGCGGCCGCACAACAGCGCGGTGCCAAGGCCCTGGTGCACGAACGACGCCGCGGCGCGGATTACCTGCTCTTCCTCGCCTTCGGCGAAGACGACGCGGCGCGGCTGCCGGCGCAAGCGCTCGAACACGCGCTGGAATACGCCGGCGATCGGATCGCGCCGGCTGCGCAGCTGCGCGCGATAGGCTTCCATGTCCGTGATCGGCTTCCGCGCCACGTTGGAGTCCATCGCGGCTTGCGCCACCGCGACCGGTATCTCGGAAATCAGCCGCGGATCGAACGGTACCGGGATGATGTAATCGGGGCCGTATTTCGGCCGCGCCCCATAGGCCACGGCGACTTCGTCGGGAACGTCTTCGCGGGCGAGAGCGGCCAGCGCATGCGCCGCCGCGATCTTCATCTCCATGTTGATGGCGCGCGCCCGCACGTCGAGCGCGCCGCGGAAGATGTAGGGAAAGCCCAGCACGTTGTTGACCTGGTTCGGATAGTCGGAGCGGCCGGTCGCCATGATGGCGTCGGTGCGCACGGCGGCGACTTCCTCGGGGGTGATTTCCGGATCGGGATTGGCCATGGCGAAGATGATCGGCTGCGGCGCCATCATCTTGACCATGTCCTGGGTCACCGCGCCCTTGGCCGACAGCCCGAAGAACACGTCGGCGTCGATCAGCGCCTGCTCCAGCGTGCGCGCCGAGGTCTTCACCGCATAGGCCGACTTCCACTGGTTCATGCCGTCCTTGCGGCCTTCGTAGATGACGCCCTTGGTGTCGCAGAGGATGAGATTTTCCGGCCGGAAGCCGATGGAGCGCAAAAGTTCGAGACAGGCGATGCCGGCGGCGCCGGCGCCGTTGCAGACCAGCCGCGTAGAGGCGATGTCGCGCCCGGTGAGATGCAGCGCATTCATCAGGCCCGCGGCGGCGATGATCGCGGTGCCGTGCTGGTCGTCGTGGAACACCGGAATGTCGAGCAGCTCGCGCAACCGCTGCTCGATGATGAAGCATTCCGGCGCCTTGATGTCTTCGAGATTGATGCCGCCCCAGCTCTTGCCGAGCACTTTCACGCAATTGATGAATTCGTCGGGATCTTCGGTAGAAACTTCGAGATCGATGGAATCGACGTCGGCGAAGCGCTTGAACAGCACCGCCTTGCCTTCCATCACCGGCTTGGCCGCCAGCGCGCCGAGATTGCCGAGCCCGAGAATGGCGGTGCCGTTGGTGATCACGGCGACGAAATTGCCTTTGGTGGTGTAATCGTAGGCTTTTGCCTCGTCCTCGGCGATGGCCAGCACCGGAACCGCGACACCCGGCGAATAGGCCAGCGACAGGTCGCGCTGCGTCGCCATCGGCTTGGTGGCGACCACTTCGAGCTTGCCGGGGCGGCCTTGGCTGTGAAACAGCAGCGCTTCCTGGTCGGTGAAAGTCGGCCGGTTGGCGCTGCCGCCGCCGCCATTTTTGGAAGCCATTTCAACTCCATACTGCTGGCGCCCGGCCGGAAGATTGCGGGCCAAAGAAGCCTAGCATGGAACTGTAGCGAAACCTGCGGCTCATGCTCAAGGGAGCGGTGACCGCGCCGCCGCGTCGCGAAAAAAGCCGTACATCCGGTGCATTGAAGAACCGACCGCAGAAGAGTAATGCCTGCCTTAGACCTGTCTCTTCCGCGCCCCCGGCACAATCATGATCAGATTCCTGCTTCGCTTCATCGGCCTGTGCCTCTTGGCGCTTGCCTTCATCTTCTTCGTCTATGACGGCACCAAGACCATCGCCAACCAGCAATTGATCACCATGAAGGTCAGCGATGCCTGGGCCATCGTCGATCAGAACAGCCTCAACCTCGTGCAAAACTGGCTGAAGCAGAAACTCGCCTTTGCTTGGGATCCCTATCTGCAGAAAATTTTCGATTTGCCAACCTGGGTCGTGCTCGGGATAGTGGCGACGATCCTGATCCTGCTCGGCCGCAAAAAAAAACCGCTGATCGGCTACGCGCGGGATTGAAACCGCCGGTACACAGGCGGACTGCGTAAGGGGAGTTGAAATGCCAGGCTACGATTACATCATCGTCGGCGCCGGTTCCGCCGGCTGCGTGCTCGCCAACCGTTTGAGTGAAGATCCCACCGCACGCGTGTTGCTGCTCGAAGCCGGCGGCCGCGACTGGCATCCTTACATCCACATTCCGCTCGGCATGGGCCGCATGCACGATTACGGCATGTTCGACTGGGGCTACGAGACCGACCCCGAGCCGAACCTCAACAATCGCCGCATCGAGGCCATGCGCGGCAAGGTGTTGGGCGGCTCGTCCTCGATCAACGTGATGGCCTATACGCGCGGCAACCGCGGCGACTACGACCGCTGGGCGCAGAAAGGCGCGCGCGGCTGGTCCTATGCCGACGTGCTGCCCTATTTCCAGCGCTGCGAGACCTTCGAGAAAGGCGAAAACGCCTGGCGCGGCGGTTCAGGCCCGCTCGGCACCGAATTCGCGCGGACGCAAGATCCGCTTTACGAGGCCTGGCTCGAAGCCGCCAAGGCCTGCGGCTATCCGCTCACCTCGGATTACAATGGCAAGCAGCAGGAAGGATTCGGCCGCGGCCAGTTCACCATCCGTAACGGCTGGCGCTCGTCGTCGGCCAACGCGTTTTTGAAACCCGCGCGCAACCGGAAAAATCTCACCGTCGCCGTCAATGCGCACACCACGCGCGTCACGCTCAACGGCACGCGCGCCACTGGCGTCGAATACGCCCAGAACGGCGCAACCGTGCGCGCTGAAGCAGCGCGCGAAGTGATCCTTGCCGCCGGCACCTTCAACTCGCCGCAGCTTCTGATGCTCTCGGGCATCGGGCCTGCAGCGCATTTGCGTTCGTTCGGCATCGACGTTTTCGCCGATCTGCCGGTGGGAAAGAATCTGCAGGACCATCTCGGCGCCTACATGACCTACACGCGGCCGCAGCCGGGCACGTTCCACCGCGAGATGCGGTTCGATCGCATGGCGGTGAGCATGATCCGCGCGTATTTGTTCGGCACCGGGCCGGGCACTGTGGTGCCGGGCGGCCTGCACGCCTTCATCAAGACGCGGCCGGAATTGTCGGTGCCCGACGTCGAGTTCATGTTCCGCGGCACGTCGGCGAACCCGCATCTTTGGTTCCCGATGGTGCGGCCGCCGTTCCTCGACGGTTTTGGCATCCGCCCGACGATTCTGCATCCCGACAGCCGCGGCGAATTGTTGCTCGGCTCGGCCGACCCGCTCGCGCACCCACGCATCGTCTACCGCTTCTTCACTGCGCCGAACGATCTGCCGACCTTGCGCCAGGGTTTCAAGCTGGCGCGCGAAGTCGCCTTCAACAAAGCGATGGACCCCTATCGCGGCGACGAGATCGGGCCGGGGCTCAAAGTCAAAACCGACGACGAGATCGACGCCTGGCTCAAGAAAGTCGTCATCACCGCGCATCATCCCTGTGGCACCTGCGCCATAGGCCCCGACGCCGTGCTCGACTCCGACCTCAAAGTGCGCGGCATCGAAGGCTTGCGCGTCTGCGACGCCTCGGCGATGCCCGACCTGGTCTCCGCCCACATCAATGCCTGCGTGCTGATGATGGCCGAGAAAGGCGCCGACCTCATCCGCGGCAAGCCGCCGCTGCCGGCGGCGGAAGCGGCCTGACAAGTGACCTCACCCAAGCGCATTCCGATCTTTGACGGCCACAATGACGTGCTGTTGCGGCTCAACCGCCGCGCCGGCGGGGATCCGGTCGCGGCGTTCCTGCAAGGCGAGGACAAGGGCCATCTGGACCTTCCTAAAGCGCAGAAGGGTGGATTTGCCGGCGGCTTGTTCGCGATTTTCGTGCCATCGCCTAAGCGGACCAGCGGCGAAACACCGTCCCCGCAAATCAGCAGCGAGGCTGCGCCACCTGCCGTCGATGTGGCGGAGGCGCAGCGGGTTGTTTTCGCCATGGCAGCACTGCTGTTCCGCATCGAGCGGGAGTCGCAGGGGCGCTTTCGCGTCTGTCGCACTGTCAGCGACATCGAAAGCTGCCTCGCCGACGACGTGCTGGCGGCTGTGCTGCATATCGAAGGCGCCGAAGCCATCGACGCGAATTTCGAGATCTTGGACGTGCTGTACGCAGCGGGACTGCGCTCACTCGGCCCGGTGTGGAGCCGGCCGAATGCGTTCGGCCACGGCGTGCCGTTCCGCTGTCCGTCTTCGCCCGACACCGGCCCGGGTTTGACCGAGCTGGGCAAGGCGCTGATCGGCGCCTGCAACCGCTTGCGGATTCTGATCGATCTGTCGCACCTGAACGAACGCGGCTTCTGGGACGTCGCCGCGATCAGCAATGCGCCGCTGGTCGCCACGCACTCCAACGCACACGCCATAAGTCCGCATTCGCGAAACCTGACCGACCGGCAATTGGCCGCCATCCGTCAATCCGGCGGCTTGGCCGGCGTCAACTTCGCGGCGAGCTTCCTGCGTCCGGACGGCCGTCAGGACAAGGACACGCCGTTGGACCTGATGATCCAGCACATCGAGCACATGCTCGAACATGCCGGCGAGGACGGCGTCGGCTTGGGCTCCGATTTCGACGGCGCCACGATCCCTGCGGAACTGGGCGATGCCGCCGGACTGCAAAATCTGATTCAGGCGATGCGCAAGCGCGGATTCAAAACGCCGCTGATCGAAAAATTGTGCTTTCGCAATTGGCTGCGCGTGTTGGGGCGGACTTGGGACGGTGCTACGCGCGCGCCGGCGTGATACTTACCGCGCCCCGCCGGCAAAAATCTCCTTGAACAGTTTGGTCCACTTGTCGCCTTGGTCGAGGAATTTCGCCCCGTCGACAAAGATCAGGCCAGGCGGCGGTTCCTGGATAGTGCGGTTGGTCGGCACGTTGCCGCGATCGGCAAGGATGCGCTGGCCGTCGCCGAGGAAGAAATCCATGAACAGCGCCGCGGCGTAAGGATGCGGTGCATGCGCGAACACCGCGATCCCGGTCGGCAGCGCCACGGCCGGCGGCAGCATGGCGCCGTCGATCGGCGCAGCCTTGGCTTTCAATTCGTTGATGCGATAGCCGTAGACAGTCAGCGCCAGCGGCACTTCGCCCGCGACCACGAGGTTTGACAAGAGCGTGTGGCCCTTGCGCATCGACATGCCGTTGCGGGCGACGATCTTGCGGAACAGCGCCACGGCCTTGTCCTCGCCCATGGCGCCGGCGATCGACATGAACCAGTTGCCGTCGTCGGCTTCGACGCCGAGCTTGCCTTTCCATTGCGGATCGGTGAGGTCCTCGTAGGTTTTCGGCGCGGCCTCAGGCTTGATCAGCGTGGTGTTGAACGCCGCGGTGAAAATGCTCAGCCGCGACGTCACCCACGGGCGATGCGGCGCCACGGCTTGCGGGATCAGGTCGGCGAACACCGGCGATGAAATCTCCTGCAGCAATTGCTCGCGTCGCAAGCCTTCCATTTCGGTGCCTGCGGTCTCGGCGACATCGACGTCATCACGGCCGCCACGATGCTCGGTGACGGCGCGGCGTAAAATATCCTCCGAGCTGCCGCGCCAGAGTTTGACTGCGACACCGTATTTTTTTTCGAAGGCGCCGGCGATGGCGTTTGAGTCGTCGGTGACGGCCGAGGAATAGAGCGTGACGGCGCCTTCTTTTTTGGCGCCGTCGATCAGGCGCTGGGTGCGGTCGGGGCCGGAGAGGCTGGCGATGTCGGCGATAGTTTCGGCAGAGGCCACGGTCGCGACGACCAAACAGACGATGATCGCGAACAAGCGAAACATCGTTCTTGCCGCTCGTTACGCCGCCTGCGGCGGCAGGTTGGCGACCTCGGCGGCATAGACGTCATCCATGCGCGAGGCCAGCGCGTGCTTGGCGAGCGCATCGGCGAACAATTGGCGCACTTTCGGATGCTCGTCGGCGTAATCGATCTGGGTGCCGCCGAGGCGGCGGCTGATCCAGGAGATCGGCACGCCCTGGGCGTTGCGGGGCGACCAGTGCTTGAAGGCGAGATAGCGCGCCGGGGCCGGGCCGGAATTGAAGTGCTGGTGCAACCACATGTTCGGGGGCACCACCAAGGTGCCGACTTGCCACTCGAAGCGTTGCGGCTCCTCGCCCTCCGGCCACATCAGCGAATAGCCTTCGCCCGAGAGGATGATCACATGCGCGCCCGGCCCGTGGGCGTGCGCCTTCTTGTAGGTGCCGATCGGGAATTGCGAGATGTGGCTGGCGATGGTGCCACGCGCCATGTTGAAGCGGATATGGCCGCCGCCGGCGCCGCGCTCCCTGGCGGTGATCAGTGGCAGGTTGACGGCGTCGGGCACGAAATTGGTGCGTAACAGGAAGCCGTCCTGCTCACCCTTGGAGCTGAAATAATCCGGCTCGCCGGAAAAGCGGTTCTTGAAATCGTACGGACAATTGAAAATGAAATTCAGATCGTCGTAGCGGTTGATCACCGACGGTGCATTGGTCACCGCGACGAAGCGCACCACGTCCCGGCCGGAGCCGTTGAAGTGCTGATAGGAACAGTTCAGCGGAATAGCGAAGATCGCGCCTTCCTTCCATTCGAAGGTGATGCGGGCGCCGGCATTGTTCCACACCGTGGTCGAGCCGCGGCCGCTCAGGATCAGCAGCATTTCCTCGTAGAGGTGATGCATCGGCTCGAGTTTTTGGCCGGGCGCGATCTCGCAGACATAGCAGTCGTTGGAGAAGCGCGAGGCCTCGTGATTGATGTACACACCCTTGGCGCCCGCGCCGCGGCGCGGCCACGGCTTCAATTCGACGTTGCGCAGATTTTGCACGTAATGTGCGCTGATGATGTCGAGCCCGGCGTTGCGCACGAAGCGCAGGTAAGCCGAATCCTTCTCGGTGCGGAATTTATCCGCCAGCTCCTGGGAAACGACGGCGTCCTTCGCCACATTGGCCTCCCCGTTTTTATTGTCGAGATTTAGCATCGCAACCGCGTCATTGCGAGCGTCGCTTGGCGCCTCGCAATGACACGAAGTCAGGTTACAATCCCACCCCGATGCCGCCCGTCGCAAAAGCAAAACGCTCCTCGATGCCAAGCCTGCGGCGCATTGCGCTCGTTGGCGCCATCGTCATCGCCGTTCTGATTGTCATCCCTTACCTCATCGCGCCGCTTTACCGGTTCGTCGATCCGGTCTCGACACCGATGCTGTGGCGCTGGGCGATCGGGGCGCGGGTCGAGCGCGTGTGGGTACCGCTCGATCGTATCTCGCCGGCGCTGCCGCTCGCCGTCATCGGCGCCGAGGACGGCACCTTCTGCCATAACCGCGGCATCGATCTGGGCGCCATGCGCGAGGCGCTGGGACAGTATGACGACACCGGCAGGGAGCGCGGCGCCTCGACCATCACCCAGCAGGTCGCCAAGAACCTGTTCTTCTGGCAGGGCCGCAGCATCATCCGCAAAGTGTTGGAAATCCCGCTGGCGGTCTGGCTCTATATGGTGCTGCCGAAGCGGCGCGTGATGGAAATCTACCTCAATATCGCCCAGTGGGGGCCGAATGGTGAGTTCGGCGCCGAGGCCGGCGCGCGCTACGCTTTCGGCAAATCCGCCCGCAATCTCAACGCCCACGAAGCGGCGGAACTGGCGGCCATCCTGCCCAGTCCGGGCCAGCGTAGCGCCCGCGCCCCGAGCGCCCTGGTGCGCCAGCTCTCGAGCATTTACGAGCGCCGGGCCGAGGCTTTTCCGGGGCTCGATGCCTGCGTCCGCGCCCCTTAGCGAAGGGGGCGCGCCCCCTAGCGCGAGCGGCGTGCTTCTTCTATAAGCCCGGCAATCCCTGACGATCCGAGCTTTAGGAGAGCGACGCTATGGCCGTCCCCAAGAGAAAAACATCGCCGTCCAGGCGCGGCATGCGCCGGTCCGCCGATGCGCTGAAGGCCCCGACCTATATCGAAGACAAGGATTCCGGCGAACTGCGCCGCCCGCATCACATCGATCTGAAGACCGGCATGTATCGCGGCCGTCAGGTGCTGAGCAAGAAAGCGGAGGCGTAAGCCTTTTTCCCGGAAAGAAAGACGCACGCCATGTTCGTTCTTGGCTTTCCGCTCCTTCTCATTCCCTTCGCCATCTACAACATGATTGCGTTCCTCACGCCTGGCGTGAGCTGGACCGCGGCCGTCACCACCGTGCACATGATGTCGGGGACGGACTGGGTCTTGACCTGGGAAGACCTGTTCATCGCTTTCGCGATTTTCCTGCTCTGGATCGAGATCATCAAATCGACCCGCCTCGGCATGCGCTCGGTGATGGACCACATCCTGGCCATGGTTCTCTTCATCGCCATGCTGGTCGAATTCCTGCTGGTGAAGCAGGCCGGGACGTCGACGTTTTTTCTGCTGATGATGATCGGGCTGGTCGACGTGCTCGGCGGCTTCGTCATCGGCATGCGCAGCGGCCGCCGCCAGATCGAGATCGAAGGCCCCGACCGGCCGGTGTGAACTTTCTTCTCCCTCCCCCTGGTGGGGAGGGAGGGGTGGGGGTCGGGGTCGGGAGGTGACGCGCTAGCGTCGACGTTTTCGAATGACCTCGCGACCCCCACCCCTACCCCTCCCCACAAGGGGGAGGGGAAAGAATTACAGCGAACGCGACAGCTTACGGCCGGCCGGTGTCGTCCAATGGCCGAGTGCGTCATAGGCGGCGATCGCATCCTCAGAATTGGCGCGGCGGCGGGCGCGGGTTTGCGGCGCTTGTGCCGAGGTGGCGATGAGGTGGGCGACAAAGTCCGCGTTGGCGCGGCTGGTCGTCCGCGCATTGGTGGCGGGTTGGGCGGCGGCTTGATCGGTTTGTACCAAAGGAACGAGGGCGTTGCTCACGGGCACCTCCCTGTCCCGAAACGGGACATTGACTGGAGTTTTCCCCGTATCTCGCAAGCGGCGTGCCGGCCCCCTCCCTACCCTCCCCCGCAAGCGGGGGAGGGTAGGGAGGGGGAGACTTTCCGAATTCTTTAGGCTCCGGCGCTAATTTGGCCTGGTAAAGGCGTCTTTCGTCGCCCGCAGCAATCGCAAAGAGGCGACTTTGACCAACGCCGCCCGGCCAGATTCGATCCCTTCCGGCACAGCGAACCTGACCGGCATCGACGCGGCCGAAATCCTCAACTCGGTCGGCGAGGTGGCCTACGACTGGCGCATCGACAGCGACGCGCTGCACTGGGGCGCCAACGCCGCCGCGGTGCTGCTCATCCCCGACATCGCCACGGTCTCGACCGGCCGCGCCTATGCCCAGGTGCTCGAGGCTGAGAACGCGCAGGCGCGCTTCGACGCCGTCATGCAATCGGACAAGCGCGACGATGGCCGCGGCGTCGCCTACCAGATTCAATATTGCATCCGTCCCGACCCGACATCAGACACGCGGCTGTGGGTCGAGGATATCGGCCGCTGGTTCGCCGGGGCGGACCGCAAGCCGGTGCGCGCCCACGGCGTCGTGCGCGTCATCAACGAGCGCTACGAGCATGTGCGCCGCCTCACCTATTTGGCCCGCTACGACGGGCTCACCGGCGAATTGAACCGGCACCATCTGACCGACGTGCTGGAAGACACCATCGACGAAGCGATCCGGTTGCGCTCCTCGTGTGGCTTCATGCTGGTCGCCATCGACAACGTCGCCCGCCTTAACGAGTCCTACGGTTTTGACATCGCCGACCAGGTCATCGGCGCCGTCTCCAGGCGTATCCGCAGCCGCATGCGCGGCAAGGACACGCTCGGACGTTTCTCCGGCAACAAGTTCGGCCTGGTGCTGCGCGACTGTACGCCCGACGACATGGCGATCGCCGCCGAGCGGCTTCTGGCCGGCGTGCACGACGACATGGTGCCGACCGACGCCGGGCCGATCGCCGTCACCATCACCATCGGCGGCGTCACCGCGCCGCGCCATGCCCGCAGCGTCGCCGAAGTGCTCGGCCGGGCGCAGGAGACCCTCGATGCCGCAAAAGCCCGGCGCCGCGGTTCGTTCCTCGCCTACCGGCCCAATATCGAGCGCGAGGCGCTGCGCCGCGACAATGTGCGCGCCACGGACGAGATCGTCGCCGCGCTCAACGAGCGGCGCATCTTCCTCGCCTACGAGACCATCGTTAGGGCTGTGGATCGGCGGCCGGCGTTCTACGAGTGCCTGATGCGCATCCGCCGCACCGACGGCAGCCTGATCGCGGCCGGCGACATCGTGCCGATCGCCGAGCGGCTCGGCCTGGTGCGCCTCCTCGACCATCGTGTGATCGAGCTCGTGGTCGACGAGATGATCGCTGCGCCGGCGCTGCAGGCGAGCTTCAACGTCTCGGCGGCGTCCACCACCGATCCCGACTGGTGGGCCGGTCTCGGCTCGCTGTTGCGCGCGCATGCGGGTGTCGCCGAGCGCCTCATCGTCGAGATCACTGAAAGCGCGGCGATCCAGGACATCGACGAAACCCGCGGCTTTGTCGCGCGCGTCAAAGATCTCGGCTGCCGCATCGCTATCGACGATTTCGGCGCCGGCTACACTTCGTTCCGCAATCTGCGCAAGCTTGGCGTCGATATGGTCAAGATCGACGGCGCCTTCGTACACGACATGATGCGCTCGGAAGACGACCGCGCCTTCGTACGTACCTTGATCGATCTCGCCAAGCGGCTGAAACTGAGCACCGTCGCCGAGTGGGTGCAGGACGAGGCCGCGGCCAAAACCTTGCAGGATTGGGGCTGCGATTATCTGCAAGGCGCGCTGATCGGCCTCGCCACGACCGAGCGGCCGTGGCGCGCGGGCCTGGCCAAGGCCGTCTAGGACCCCGCCTCACAATGGCGATTTGGTAACAGGCCTGTTTGGTCGCAGATCTTACTGACAGATCTGAACCAGGTGAGGACCGTACGGGCCCCATACTTGCGCGGGATAACAGCCGCCGCCACCACCGTAGCTATCACCGTAGCCATAGAAGGCCGCGCCGCCATAGCCATAACCGGGCGTGACGCCATAGCCGTACGGATAGTAGCCACCATAACCGTAGGGCGACGCTATTACGCCGCCAAGAATCGCGCCGGCGGCGAGACCCGCCGCTAGGCCCAAACC
>JBAUYI010000139.1:0-11511 GCA_049584715.1 Xanthobacteraceae bacterium | reverse complement strand
CCAAATGGCTCGCCGCGGCGGCCAAGCTCGGCCAGCCGCTCGCGGCTTACGACCTGGCGCTGCTCTATATCGAGGGGCAATTGTTCCCGCAGGATTTCAACCGCGCCGCCGAATTGCTGCGGGTGGCAGCAGAGGCCGGCAATCCGGAAGCGCAATATGCGCTCGGCACCTTGTACAAGGGCGGCCGCGGCGTGGCGAAGGACATGCACCAGGCCGTCTATCTGTTCGGCCTCGCCGCGCTTGCCGACTACACCGACGCCGAGGTCGAATACGCCATCGCGCTCTATAACGGCGACAGCGTCGCGCGCAACCAGGAGGTCGCCGCGGCACTATTCCACAAAGCGGCGATGAAGAACAATCCGATCGCGCAAAACCGCCTCGCCCACATCCTGGCGACAGGCCAAGGCGCGCCCGCCGATCCGGTCGCCGCCACCAAGTGGCACCTGATCTCCAAGGCCCGCGGCGAGACCGATCTAGCGCTCGATGATTTCGTCGCCAAGCTCGACCCCGACAAGCGCGCCGCGGGCGAAGCGGCGGCGAAGAAGTGGCTCGATGAGTTGAAGCGACCGCCGTCGTAAGAGCGCGCGCTTCACCCTCCCCTGCAGGGGAAGGGTCGCGCCCGAATGGGCGCGGGGTGGGGCCGCGAGCGACCCGTCCGCCAAAGCGCGTAGGCGGAAGCGACGCGCGAGGAGACGAATGTCGCCGCTTGCGCAAGCGGTGATGCCGCAGGCCCCTCCCTACCCTCCCCCCGCAAGCGGGGGAGGAATTGCGCATCGTACCGAATCAGAGAACCTGTAGGGTAGACACCGCGCACTCCGAACATGGCAACGAACCAACCGCGTGATCATCACTACACTCCGCAGTTTTTTCTGCGGAACTTTGCTGTCGATCCAGAAAAGAAAAAGATCAACACAGTAGCGAAGCGCGGATCGCACGCGGTGTGGGCCCAGCGATCCATCGCAGGAGTCGGCTTTGAGCGAGACCTGTACGTACACTTGCAGAATGGCACCCCTGTATCTGTCGAGAGTAGGATCAATGAGAAGGTTGAGACGCCGATCTCAAAAAGTGACACATGGGCCAAGATTGTTAGCGGCCGAACGGACGCTCTCGACAGGTCCGACAAAGCTATCTTGTACGCATTAATCAGACATCTTGAGGTTAGAACGCCGCACTATCTCGCGACGGCGAGGGAGCTTACTGAACACGCCGCTTCTTCCGACAGCGGTATTCCCTTCGCCGAAGAAGAGTTCGAGATGTATGCGTTTCTTCGAGCTAACCCAAATCATGAAAGTATAATGTTCAATATGATGTCCACGTCTCTGGACTGGACCGAGGAAAGCTTTGCCGGTGCAGGGTTATCGATTTTCCGATCTCCTATTCCGCTTCGGAGTTCGACTATCCCCGTGTTGGCAATTGGAGCGCCCGAATATCCCGCATCACGCCTTCCGCTTCCCGGGACGGTACCATATCAACTCGTTCTCACTCTAAACAGGAACACGATCGCCACTTTAGTCCTTGCTGATTTTGACGACGCGTTCATAAACAGCGAAATTGACGTTGTTGTCGCACGCGCCTTCAATCGGCGCTTCGCCTGTCAATTTTCCTATTTTGAAAAAGTTAGGCACCTAATTACAGATAAGGGCGATGATCTCATTACCGATATGACCTGGGCGCCATACGATCTTGTCAAGAAAACCGAGCGTAAGATTATCTTCCGACGCAGAGAGACCTAAAGCGGACTACTCGATCAGGTCTGCGAAGTTGGATTGCCGAGCCGGATTGAACGAGCGTAGCCTAGATTACCTAGGCGCTAAGAGCCCTTGATACTTTTGACCAACCGCAACGCAGCCTGCGGATCAAAGCCAAGCGCCGTCGCCAGCTCGACCAGTTCCACCAC
This sequence comes from Xanthobacteraceae bacterium, assembly GCA_049584715.1. GTDB lineage: Bacteria > Pseudomonadota > Alphaproteobacteria > Rhizobiales > Xanthobacteraceae > BOG-931. The sequence goes on along the minus strand of JBAUYI010000139.1, from coordinate 9,614 downwards.
ATCGATCCGCCGTTGCCCGGTCTCGATCGTGGCGACGTAAGATTGCGAACGCCGGATGAGCCGCGCCAATTCATGTTGCGTGAGATCAGCTTTCTCACGTTTCTCTTTGATGAGCGCGCGCCGCATCGCAAGATGCGGCGGTTGGTGACCTGCGTTTGCCGGCGTTCCGCCTCCCCTTTTTATTTGAGGGAAGACAAAAGCAAGTGGCGAGTGGGGGATAGCGAAGCGGACTTTGCCAATTCGCAACTGGCCCGACACGTAACTCCGACGCGGATCGCGTTGTGAGGACGGGATCGCGCATTTTCACCCTCCCCTGGAGGGGGAGGGTCGCGCACCGCAGGTGCGCGGGGTGGGGTGCGCGGCGATGCAGGGATTCGCAGCACGCTGCGCGCGCTTTCACCCCAACCCGCCACGCTTCGCGTGGCGACCTTCCCCCTCCAGGGGAAGGTGAAAAGCAGCGGGCTTGCGCCAAGCCGCCGCGACGGGTACGGGACCGCCATGCTGCATTCCGCCGTGCTCAACGTCATGATCAAGGCCGCGCGCCGCGCCGGGCGGAGCCTCAAGCGCGATCTCGGCGAGATCGAGCATTTGCAGGTGTCGCTCAAGGGGCCGCGCAATTTCGTCACCGCCGCCGACCGCCGCGCCGAGCAGATCGTCTACGAGGAACTGGCCAAGGCGCGGCCAGCCTACGGCTTTCTCGGCGAGGAAGGCGGCGCCCGTGCCGGCACCGACAAGAGCCATCGCTGGATCGTCGATCCGCTCGACGGCACCACCAATTTCCTGCACGGCATCCCGCATTTCGCGGTGTCGATCGCGCTCGAGCGCGATGGCGCCATCGTCGCCGGCCTGACCTACAATCCGGCCAACGAAGAGCTGTTCATCGCCGAGCGCGGCAAGGGCGCGTTCCTCAACGACCAGCGCATCCGCGTCGCTGCCCGCGAGCACCTGGCCGACGCCGTGGTCGCCTGCGGCCTGCCGCATTACGGCCGCGGCGGCGATCTGGCGCTGGCCCGCCATGAAATCGCCGCCGCGCAACAAAACTTCGCCGGATTGCGCCGTTACGGCGCGGCGACGCTGGATCTCGCCTGGATCGCCGCCGGCCGGCTCGATGCCTATTGGGAGCGCGATCTGTCGCCGTGGGATCTCGCCGCAGGGATGATTTTGGTGCGCGAAGCCGGCGGCTTCGTCAGCGACTGCGACGGCAAAGACGCCGTCTTGACCAAGGGGCAGGTCGTCGCCGGCAACGACACCATGCACCGCGAACTGCTGCGCCTGCTCAAGGCGGCAAGTCAGGAAGCAAGTAAGGGAGCAGGTCAGGAGACAAGCAAGGAGGCCGTTGCGCCGTAAGCGCCATCAACCCGCCGCAAAAGCTGGCGCAACTCGCGGGTGCGGCGGATGGTCAAGGGTGACGAACATGCGTTCTCCTGTCACACGCGCTGTGCCATTATTACGCGGCGATTCCGCACGTTGAACCGGACCGATGGCGAACGACCTCACCAAGCTTTCGTCACCCCGCATCTTCCTGATCCGGATGCTGGTGTTCCTGATCCTGTGCGGCCTGATCGCGTTTGTGCTGCAGCGCCAGATTTTCAACGCCTTCCTCGCTAACCCCTGGCTCAACGGCTTGATCATCGCCGTGCTGTTGATCGGCATCATCCTGTCGTTCCACCACGTCATCCGGCTGTTTCCCGAAGTCGCCTGGGTCAACGGCTACCGCAGCGCCGATCCGAAACTCGCCGCCAGGCGGGAGCCCAAATTGCTGGCGCCGATGGCGGCGATGCTCGGCGGCGAGCGGGTCGATCGGGTCGCCATCTCGGCGCAGACCATGCGCGCCTTTCTCGACTCGCTGGCGAAAAGGCTCGACGAGGCGCGCGACATTTCGCGCTATCTCACCGGGCTGCTGGTCTTCCTCGGCTTGCTCGGCACGTTCTGGGGCCTGATCGAGACCGTGGGTTCCGTCGGCACCATCATCAACGGCTTAAAGATCGGCGGCGACGCCGATACGGTGTTCGAGGCGCTCAAGGAAGGTCTCGCCGCGCCGCTTGGCGGCATGGGCATTTCATTCTCGTCGTCGCTGTTCGGGCTGGCCGGCTCGCTGGTGCTCGGCTTTCTCGATTTGCAGACCAGCCAGGCGCAGAACCGCTTCTACACCAATCTCGAAGACTGGCTCGCTACCACGGTCCAGGACCTCGGCGTCGGCGGCACCAGCGGCGGCGCGGCGCTGCCCGCCGGCATCCTCGACGCGTTCGAGCGGTTGCGCCATTCGGTCGAGGACGGCGGCGCCGGTAAGGCGACCACGACCGCCATGGCCAATCTCGCCGAGGCTATCCAGGGGCTCGTGCAACATATGCGCAGCGAGCAGCAGATGATCCGTGACTGGGCGGACGAGCAGGCCAAGCTCAACCGCGACCTGCGCCGCTTCATGGAGCAGGTGGCGCGGGAACCCGCCGACAGATAATCGGCGGACAGATATTCAGGAGGCCCCATGGCGCTCTCCCGCAGCCGTCGCGACAGCGGCATGAATTACTGGCCGGGCTTCGTCGACGCCTTGTCGACGCTGATCCTGTGTGTGATCTTTTTGCTCACCGTGTTCATGGTGGCGCAATTCTTCCTGTCCCAGGAAGTCGCCGGCAAGGACACCGCGCTGGCGCGGCTCAATGCGCAGATCTCGCGGCTGAGCCAGCTGTTGTCGCTGGAGCAGACCGGCAAAGCCAGTCTCGAAGACCAGGTGGCGCAGCTGCGCGCGTCGCTGTCGGCCGCCGAAGGCGAGCGCGACCGGCTGCGCGGCTCAGCCGGTGCGAGCCAAAATCCCACGCCAGGACCGGGCGAAGGCGACAACGCCAAGATCGATCTGGAAAAGGAAGCGACGGCGCGCGCCGTGGCGCAGATCGAGAACCTCAATCAGCAGATCAGCGCGCTACGCAAGCAGATCGGCGCGCTCGAAGACGCGCTCGGCGCTTCCGAGCAGAAGGACAAGGATTCGCAGCTGCGCCTCGCCGATCTCGGCCAGCGGCTGAACCTGGCGCTGGCGCAGCGCGTCCAGGAATTGTCGCGCTACCGCTCGGACTTTTTCGGCAAGCTGCGCGACATCCTCGGCAACCGGCCGGACATCCGCGTCGTCGGCGACCGCTTCGTGTTCCAGTCGGAAGTGTTCTTCGATTCAGGCCAGGCGGCGCTGCGGCCCGAAGGCCGCGCCGAGCTCGACCAGCTCGCCGGCGCGCTGCTCGACCTGGAAAAGCAGATTCCGTCCGAGATCAACTGGGTGCTGCGCGTCGACGGCCACACCGACACCAGGCAGCTCAGCGCCACCTCGCCGTTCAAGTCGAACTGGGACTTGTCGGCGGCGCGCGCCATCTCGGTGGTGCAATACCTGATCAGCAAAGGCGTGCCGCCGCAGCGCCTGGTCGCCGCCGGATTTGGCGAATTCCAGCCGATCGATCAAGGCTCCAGCGACGAAGCCTTCAGCCACAACCGCCGCATCGAGCTGAAATTGACGGAGCGGTGAAGATGCCGGCGGCGACGCTGCGCCGTTACCAGCCACGCGACGAGGACGCTTCCGTCTCGCTTTGGCTGCGGACCTGGCAGAAGGCTTATCCGGATCTTGATTTTGCCGAGCGGCTCGACTGGTGGCGCGAGCGTTGGCGCAATGAACTTCTGCCGGTCGCCGAAGTCGTGATCGCTGAGACTGACGGCGTGATGATCGGCTTCGTCACGGTCGATCCGCGGACGTTTTATCTCGACCAGATCGTGGTGGCGCCGGAATATTGGCGCTCCGGCGTCGGCGCAACGCTGATCGCCGAAGCCAAGCGCATGTCTCCGGCCGGCCTCGATCTCGACGTCAACATCGACAATGTCCGCGCCATCGGCTTTTACCGCCGGCTCGGATTTCTCATCACTGGTGCAGGCGAAAATCCGATCTCCGGCAAGCCGGTGCATCGCATGAGCTGGCGGCCGTGAGCATTACGCCCCTTGAAACTGCAGCTTCGCCAGCCGCGCATAAAGGCCGCTGCGCGCGACGAGCATCTGGTGCGTCCCTTCCTCGACGATGCGGCCCTCGTCGAGCACCAGGATGCGGTCGCAGGACTGTACCGTCGCCAGCCGATGGGCGATGACCAACGTGGTGCGCGTGCGCATCAGATCGGCGAGCGCCGCGGCGACCTGGGTCTCGCTTTCGGCATCGAGCGACGAGGTCGCCTCGTCGAGCAGAAGCAGCGGCGCATCGCGCAAAATGGCGCGCGCAATGGCGATGCGCTGGCGCTGGCCGCCCGACAGCGTGACGCCGCGCTCACCGACCGGCGTATCAAGACCTTGCGGCAGCGCCGCGATGAAGGCCGCCGCGTGCGCCAACGCGGCGGCGCGCGCCACGTCGGCATCGCTCGCCTCGGGCCGGCCGAACCGGATATTGTCGCGCACCGAGGTGGCGAACATCACGCTGTCCTGCGGCACCAGCGCGATGCGCGAACGCAAATCCGCCGGATCGAGATCGGCAAGCCGCACGCCGTCGAGCGCGATGCGCCCCGCGAGCGGATCATAGAAGCGCAACAGCAAATGAAAGATCGTGCTCTTGCCGGCGCCCGACGGACCGACGATCGCGACCTTCTCGCCCTGGCGCACCTGAAACGATACACCGTCGAGCGCGGAAACATTGGGCCGTGTCGGATAGGAGAATCTCACGTCTTCGAGCGCGACCTCGCCACGCGGCGGCGACGGCAGCACGGCCGGATGCTGCGGGCGCGCGATCGCGGGCTCGATGGCGAGGATTTCGAACAGCCGCTCGGCTGCGCCCGAGGCTTGTGCCACTTCGCCGCCGGTTTCCGACAGCGAGCCGAGCGCGCTTGCCGCAAGCACGGCATAGAGAATGAACTGGCTGAGACGGCCCGGCGTCATATGTCCGGCCAGCACATCCTGGGCGCCGATCCACAGCACGAGGACGACACTGGTCGACACCAGAAAAATCGCGAACGCGGTGAGGACGGAGCGCGCGCGAATGGAATCGCGGGCGGCGTCGAAGGCGCGCTCGACCGCGGCGCGGAAGCGCGCGATGCCGAGCCGCTCGTTGGTGAAGGCCTGCAGCACCCGCACCGCGCCGATCAGTTCGGTGGCATAGGCCGACGCATCGGCGAGCGTATCCTGGGCGGAACGCGAGCGGCGGCGCACCGCGCGGCCGAAGGCGTAGAGCGGCAGCACGATGATCGGAATGGCGCCGAGCACGAAGGCCGACAGCCGCGGGCTCGTCACTAGCATCATGGCGCTGGCGCCGACGAACAGCACGACGTTGCGCAAGGCGACCGACACCGACGAGCCGACCGCGGCCTTGATCTGCGTGGTGTCGGCGGTGAGCCGCGAGATCACCTCGCCGGTCTTGGCTTCGTCGAAAAAGTCGGCAGAGAGCGACGTGAGGTGCGCGAACACGTCGCCACGAAGGTCGGCGACGATGCGCTCGCCGAGCGTGGTCACGAGGAAGTAGCGCGATGCGCTCGCCAGCGCCAACAACGCGGCGACGCCGATCATCACCAAAAAGTAGCTGTCGATCAGCTCGACGCCGCGCGCCGTGAAGCCGAAATCGATCATGCGTCGCACCGCGACCGGCACGATCAGCGTGGTCAGCGCCGCCACGACCAGCGCGCCGAGCGCGGCAATCGCGCGCCCGCGGTAGCGCTTGACGTAGGGCAGAAGGGAGGCGAGCGGCCGCAGATTGGTCTTGCGCTTGTCCGGCGGCGCATCGGGCGGCAGCGCCGAGACCACCTGCTCGGCTGCCGTCGCCGACGGCGTCGGCCGCGGCAGCGTCGCAGCATCGTTATCGGTAGTAAAATTCATGCGCCGCAATGCCTTTTTGGCCGCTCGGCCGCCGCTTTGGGCCGGACAATGCCGCTTGCGGGCTGCCCTGGCAACGTGCGCTTGGGGACACAGCGTCCGCTTGTCTCACCGGGCCTGCCGCGGTATAGAGCGGCCAAATTCAGCAACCAGCCCGACGCGGTACCAACACCATGAAACCCGACACCCATCCCGACTACCACACCGTCAAAGTCATCATGACCGACGGCACCGAGTTCACCACCCGGACCACCTGGGGCAAGCCGGGCGATACGCTGCATCTGGACATCGACCCGAAATCGCACCCGGCCTGGACCGGCGGCCAGCAGCACCTGCTCGACCGCGGCGGCCGCCTGTCGCGCTTCAACAAGAAGTTCTCGGGCTTCCTCAAGGCCTAAATCCGCGGCGGTGGGACGGCGATGGCAGACGGGCCAATGTCAGTCTTCAAAGTCGGCAAGGCCACCGTCACCCGCATCGAGGAAACCTATCTGCCGATCTATCCGGTGACGGATATTTTCCCGGCAGTGACCGAGGCGCAACTCGCCGAGCACGCGCACTGGCTGGCGCCGCATCACTACGACCCGGCTAGCCGCAAGATCAAGCTCAGCGTGCATAGCTGGCTGTTGCAGCTCGACGGCCGCAAAATCCTGATCGACGGCTGCTGCGGCAACCAGAAATCGCGGCCCTTGCGGCCGGCGTGGAACATGCTCGATACGCCGTGGCTCGACCGGCTTGCCGCGGCCGGCGCGCGGCCCGACGAGATCGATCTGGTGATGTGCACCCACCTGCACCACGACCATGTCGGCTGGAACACGCAGCTCAAGGACGGCAAGTGGGTGCCGCGATTCCCCAACGCGCGCTACGTGTTCTCAAAACTCGACTTCGATTATTTCTCAAAACTCGACAACGACCCCGCGACCGCGCCGACGGAATTCGGCTCATTTCGCGAATGTGTCGTACCGGTGGTCGAAGCCGGACGCGCCGATCTGGTGACCGGGCCGCATCGTCTCGACGAGTTCATCGACATTGCGCCGGCCGGCGGCCACTCGCCGGGACATTTCGTTTTCAACCTGAACGTCGGCGGCAATCGTGCGACGCTCATCGGCGACGTCTTTCATCACCTGCTGCAGGTCTATTATCCGGACTGGAATTTCCCGAAGAACTCAGATGTCGAACAAGCAAGAGTCAGCCGGCGCCGCGTGCTGGACGATTGCGCATCGACCGGCGCGCTGGTTTTCCCAGGCCATGTCGGCTTCCCGTTCGCCGGCCATATCGAGGAGATCGGATCGTCGTTCAAGCCGCGGTTTTGATCGCTTAGCGTCGGGCGACCACTTTGGCGAGCCGCTCGCTGGCGGTTTTACTGACCACGATATCGTCGACAGCCAATTTGCCGCGGTCGCGCGCCAGAGCACGATAGAACTCCCCTTTCGACACCGGCGGCACCTCGGCGATGATCGTCCAACTGTCGCCTTCGTCCGTGCTCTCGAAAACCTCGCCGTCGGTATCGACGGCATAAAGCGCGCAACCGCCCGGCCACGCTTCAATGGTGAGCGCCGAGAACAGGGCGCGCTGCCCGTTCGGCAAGCCGCCGAGGAGACGCCGCCACGTGTTTCCGCCGTCGCGGCTGCGCGCGATCTTGCCGCGCGCTTTGCCGATCTCATACCAATGCGACGGCCAGCCGACGCCGGCAGTGAGAAACACCGTATCCGGCGCGTCGGGATGAACGACGATGGCGTCGGGATAATCGGCGTGCGGCGGCATCGGATTCTTGCGCCACGTGGCGCCGTCGTCGTCGCTCGACATCACCCCGACAATGCCGTTGGCGACGATGAGCCGATGCGGCCGATCGGGATGCACCAGCACGCGATGGATGTCGCACTCGACCGGATCGGGATCGACAACAAGCTCGGTGAAGTTTTCGCCGAAATCCTTCGACACCAGAAGCGCGCCGATCTCGATGCCGACCAGCAAGCGATCGCCGTCGAACACGATGTCCTTGACGTGGCCGATGCGCGGCGGCGGCGGGAAGCACCATTTCGAAACGCTGGGCGCGTTGCGCAGCGCCGGCAGTTCGCGCCAGGTCTTGCCGCGGTTCTCGCTGATATAAAGATGCGCCGGTAGCGCGCCGACACAGACCACGTCGCGGCCCTTGAGCTTGCCGGCGCGGGCCGACCACAGGTCCATGTGGTCGAGACCGTCGAGGATCCAGGTCCAGGTCAAGCCGCCGTCGTCGCTCTTGGCGGCGCCAAAACCGTGGGTCGCGGCATACAAGGTGCCGTCTTCGGATGCGGTCACGGCGCTGACGGAACAGCCCCCGAGCGCGCGGTGCTTGATCTTCCAGCCCTGAGCGGCGCGCTCGAGGAGCACAACGCCGTCGACGGTGCCGATGACCATCGTATCAGAGGCTGCGCGGCTGCGATGCGCGTTCGTTCCGCCATTGGAGAGCAGGATCATCGGTCCATTCCTTGCAACGTACTCATTGCCTTTACGCCGACTATTGCGCATCAACTCTAGCGCAGTCTAGGTTGCACCGCACACCTGCTTTGACGACCTGAAGGAGCCGCAATGCCACGCATGAAGGGCGCCGAGCTGATCACCGACTATCTGATCGCCAACGATATTCCGTACGTCTTCGGCATTTGCGGCCACGGCAATGTCGGCATGCTCGATCCGCTGTATGAGGCGCGCGACCGCATCAAGCTCGTCTCGCCGCGCCACGAGCAGGTCGCGGCCCATATGGCGGACGCCTATTTCCGGGTGCGCCACCAGCCGGTGGCGACGCTGACCTCGTGCGGGCCGGGCTCGGCCAATATCGTCATGCCGCTGGCCTGCGCGCTGACCGATTCCTCCGCCGTGTTCGCGATCACCGCCAACGTGCCGACCTCGCAGTTCAACAGGAGCCCGTTTCAGGAGATCAACCGGCATTTTCAGGCCGACTTCGTCAATGTGCTGCGCCCGGTGGTCAAGCGCAGTTTCCAGCCCACCCGCGTCGACATGCTGCCGTTGGCGCTGCGCCAAGCCATGACCACGATGCTGTCAGGCCGGCCGGGCCCGGTGAATATCGACGTGCCGTTCAACGTCTTTCAGGAGGAAGACGACGTCGACATGCCGCCACCGGCGCCGCCGTTCAACACGCAGCGAAGCGGCGCCTCGCCCGACGACATCGCGCGCGCGCTGGACATGATCCTTGCCGCGCAGCGGCCGGTGCTCTTCATCGGCCACGGCGTCACGCTGTCGGAAGCCAGCCGCGAATTGACCGAATTCGCCAAAAAACTCGGCATCCCGGTGATCTCATCGCCCAACGGCATGGGCTGCATCGACATGACCGATCCGCTATCGCTCGGCTTTATCGGCAGGAACGGCGCGTTTCCGGCCAACGAAGCCGGCCGCCGCTCCGACGTCGTCATCGCCATCGGCGGGCGCTTCGACGACCGCTCGGCGTCGTCATGGATGCCCGGCTATTCGTGGAACTTCCCGCACACCAAACTTATCCATGTCGACGTCGATCCGGCCGAGCTCGGCCGCAATTACCCGCCCGACCTCGGCATCCTCGCCGACGCCCGCACCTTCCTGCGCCAGCTCCTTGCCGAACTGGAGCGGCGGAGCGCTAAGTCCAACACCAAGGAATGGCTCGCCGACATCGCGAAATGGCGCGCCGAGTGGGAAACATTCGTTCGGCCGAATTTCGATATCCACGCCTCGCCGATGCGGCCCGAACGCGTGGTCGCCGATTGCCAGGCGGTGCTGCCGGCGGACGGCATCATCTGCTGCGATGTCGGCGTCAGCCACAATTGGTACAT
>JBAUYI010000138.1:0-7154 GCA_049584715.1 Xanthobacteraceae bacterium | reverse complement strand
GACGACGCGCGGTGCCGCTTGCGCCCGCAGCGCCCGCGGCCACAACGCCGCAGCGGCTGCGGTGCTTGCCGCAGCGTGCAGGATTTGCCGACGGGTTTTAGCCGCGCGTTGTCTCGCCATTACAAACAAGACGCGGCGGGTTTTTACGCCCGCCGCTTTTGCTCAAGCGGATCTGAGGTCGTTGTTCTTGAGCGGGAAGTTGCGGATGCGCTTGCCGGTCGCCGCCGCGATGGCGTTGAGCACTGCAGGCGCGGCCACCGCTATGGTCGGTTCGCCGACGCCGCCCCAGAACTCGCCGTCCGGCATGACGATGGCTTCGACCTTCGGCATCTCGTCGATCCGCATCACCTGATACGTATCGAAGTTCTTCTGCTCGATATGGCCGCCGCGCACGGTACATTCGCCATAGAGCATGGCGGAGAGACCGTAGACGAACGAGCCTTCGACCTGGCGCGCGATCTGTTCCGGATTGACGGCGTGGCCCGAATTGGTGCCGCCGACAATGCGGTGGATCTTGACCTGGCCATCGGTAACCGACACTTCGGCGCAGGCCGCCACATAGCTGCCAAAACCCATGATCTGCGACAGCCCGCGATAGACGCCCTTCGGCGCCGGCGTGCCGTAGCCGGCTTTGTCCGCCACCGCCTTGAGCACGGCAGCGTGCTTGGGCTTGAGATATTTGAGGCGGAACGCCAGCGGATCTTCGCCGACTTCACTGGCCAGCTGGTCGATGAAGGTCTCGACATAGATCGCATTGTGGTTGGTGTTGACGCCGCGCCAGAAGCCCGCCGGCACGGATGGATTGCGCATGGCGTGGTCGATCAGGATGTTCGGCACGTTGTAGCCGAACACGCCCTCCGCTCCGGCCGGATTGAGGCCCTGGAAGGTGACCGGGTCCCTGCCGTCCTTGTCCAGCCGCCCCGGGAACACCGTGGAGAGGATCGACTGACCCGAGATGCGCATATGCAGCGCGATCAGGTTCTTGTTGGCGTCGAAACCCGCCGTCATCTTGCACTGGGTGATCGGGTGATAATAGCAATGCGTCATGTCTTCTTCACGCGACCACAAAAGCTTCACCGGCGTGCCCGGCATTTCCTTGGCGACCGCGACGGCCTGACGGACATAGTCGGTCTGGCCGCGCCGGCCAAAACCGCCGCCGAGGAAGGTCTTGTGCACGTCGCACTGCGCGACAGGCAGTCCTGACGCTTCCGCGGTTGCGGCCAGCGCCGCTTCGCCGTTCTGCGTCGAGCACCACACCTCGCAACGGTCCGCGGTGTAGAGCGCAGTGGCGTTCATCGGCTCCAGCGGTGCGTGGTTCTGGTACGGATAGGAATACGTCGCTTCCACCACTTTGGCGGCGCCGGCCAATGCGGCTTTCACGTCGCCCGACTGGTTGCCGACAAAGGCCTGCTCGGCGGAGAGGCCTTCCTTGAGGAAGTCCGCGATCGAGGCGCTGGAGACCTTGGCGTTGTCGCCGTTGTCCCAGGTGATGGGAAGCGCGTCGAGCGCCTTCTTGGCGCGCCACCAGTTGTCGGCGACCACGGCGACCGCGTTGTCGCCGACCTTCACGACTTTCTTGACGCCGGGCATGTCGGTCACTTTGGCGTCGTCGGCGCTTTGCAGCTTGCCGCCGAATACCGGACAGGCAGCGATCGCGGCGTACACCATGTTGGGCTGCCGGATATCGATGCCGTAGATCATCTTGCCGACGATCTTGTCCGCGGTGTCGAGCCGCTTGAGCGGCTTGCCGGCGATCGTCCAGTCCTTCGGGTCCTTCAGCGGCACGTCTTTGGGCTGGTCGAGCTTGCCGGCGGCTTCCGCCACCTTGCCGTAGGTCACCGTGCGGTTCGACGCCTGGTGGGTGATCACGCTGTTCGCAGCGCTGCACTCCGACGCCGGCACGTTCCAGGCATTGGCCGCGGCCTGAATGAGCATCATCCGCGCCATCGCACCGCCCTTACGGACGTATTCGTTGGACTCGCGAATGCCGCGGCTGCCGCCGGTGGAGAAATCGCCCCACACGCGCTTGCGCGCCACGTTTTGGCCGGGCGTCGGGAATTCGGTCGTGACTTTCGACCAGTCGGCGTTGAGCTCCTCGGCGACCAGTTGTGCCAAGCCGGTCAGCGTGCCCTGGCCCATTTCCGAGCGCGCGATGCGGATGACAATGGTGTCGTCGGGCTTGATCACCACCCAGGCATCGACTTCGGGCGAGCCGTCTGCGGCGCGCACCATATTATTGGCGCCGAACGGCAGGTTGAAGCCGAGCGCGAGGCCTGCGCCGGCTGCGGACGAACTGACGATGAAGGAACGGCGATTGAATTTCGGCATATATGTCATGGCTGCGTCCTCCCTTAAGCCGCGCCCGCGGCCGCGTGGATCGCGGCGCGAATGCGTTGGTAGGTTCCGCAACGGCAGATATTGGTCATCGCCGCGTCGATGTCGTCGTCGGTCGGCTTCGGGTTCTGCTTGAGCAGCGATGCCGCCGCCATCATCATGCCGCTCTGGCAATAGCCGCATTGCGGCACGTCGAGGTCGAGCCAGGCTTGCTGCACCGGGTGCAGCTTGCCGTTCTGCGCCAGCGATTCGATGGTGGTGATCTGCTTTGAGCCGACCGAACCGACCGGGACCTGGCAGGAGCGCGTGGCGACGCCGTTGATGTGCACGGTGCAGGCGCCGCATTGGGCGATGCCGCAACCGTATTTGGTGCCGGTCAATCCGACCGTGTCGCGGATGACCCAGAGCAGTGGCGTGTCGGATTCAACGTCGACGCTATAAGACTTTCCGTTGATGGAAAGGGCAATCATACTGTCCTCCCGGTTGCATGGTACGCGTCCCCATATGGGACTGAGATTCGGCGCCCACCCTTGGCTGCAAGTTTACCCTGTTCCAATTCGAATGCGAATTGCAAAATTGCGTGAGGGGAGAACTGGCCACGCCGGGAATTCTCCAATAACCTCGGTGTTAATGCCGCCCGATTGGGCAGGCGGAACTGGGGCCATCGGAACTTGGGCAGTCCGGTAGGACGCCGAAGTGGATATCAGCGCATGAGCGACGATTTCGAAGACCATTGCTGGAAGGACATCGTCACGGCGGACATTCTCGACATCTATTCCCATTACCGGCGCAAGACGTTGGTCGGACCGGCGCCGGCGCTGCTCGCCATCGATCTTTATGAGCTGGTCTATCGCGGCGGCCCAAAGCCGCCGGCGGAGCTCGCCAAAACCTTCCCCAGCGCCTGCGGTCATTACGCCTATGAGGCGATCGAGCCGACCAAACGCCTGTTTGCCGCCGCGCGCGCGGCGGGCTTGCCGATCTTCTATTCGACCGGCGACACCCGTAGCGAAAGCCGGCCCGAATTCGTCGGCGCCACCAAGCGGAAGAATTCGTCGGTCGACCCGTCCGACTTCGTCATCCGGCCGGAATTCAAGCCGCAGCCGGGCGACGTGGTCATCACCAAGCAACGCGCCAGCGCGTTCTACGGCACGCCGCTCACCGCGCATCTCACCCAACTCGGCGTCCAGACGCTGATCGTCTGCGGCGAGAGCACGTCGGGCTGCGTGCGGGCGAGCGCGGTCGATGCCTATTCGCACGGCTACCACGTCGTGCTGGCGGAAGAATGCTGCTTCGATCGCAGCGCGCTGTCGCACAAGGTCAACCTGTTCGACCTGCACCACAAATACGCCGACGTCATGCATATCGACGAGGTCATCGCGCAGCTCGCCGCAAAAGGCTCCGCCGTGAAGAAGGCGAGCTGAACGATGAAGCCGTCGCGCTACGGTCCGTTTCCCTATTCGCCGATCATCCATCGCCCAAAGCTGCAATGGCCGAACGGCGCCCACGTCGCGCTGTGGGTGATACCGAACATCGAGTTTTTTGCGCTGGACGAAAAAGTGCCGCCCGGCTCCGGCGGCACCGGCGTGCCGGTGCCCGACGTTCCGACCTGGTCGTCGCGCGACTACGGCAACCGGGTCGGCGTGTTCCGCCTGATGGAGGTGCTCGACCGGCACGGCATCCGCGCCACTGTCGCGCTCAACAGCGAGCTTTGCGCCGAGCACCCTGCGATCATCGAGGAAGGCAACAAACGGCGCTGGGAATGGATGGGCCATTGCGAAAGCAATACCCGCCGCCTCAACGCGGCGGCGCCGGGCGAGGAGCCGCGCATCATCAAAAATGCGCTCGCGACCATCGAACAGGCGACCGGCGCGCGGCCGCGCGGCTGGCTCGGCTCCGGCCTGCAGGAGACCTGGGACACGCTCGATCACCTCGCCGCCGAAGCTTGCGATTACGTCTGCGACTGGACCAACGACGATCAGCCCTACATCATGTCGCTCGACGGCGGGAAGACGCTGGTCAGCGTGCCCTACAGCCACGAGATCAACGACAAGCCGGCCTTCGAGAAATTCAACCGCACCGCCGACCAATTCCGCGACATGATCTGCCGGCAGTTCGACGTGCTCTATCGCGAGGGCGCGCAATCGGGCCGCGTCATGGCGATTGCGATCCATCCCTATCTCACCGGCGTGCCACACCGCATCGACGCCTTCGACGCCGCGCTGCGCTACATCGGCGAGCACGGCCGGGTGTGGAAGACGACCGGCACGGAGATTGCACGCCACTACCGCGCGCAGGCCGGCACGGTTTGATGAAAAAGGCCTGATCGGAGACGACCATGGGATGTCAGGCGAAGTTGCGTCATGCTGCGGTGTCCGCCGTCGTGCTGGCGTACGTTGCCGTCCCGGCTGCGCGCGCGGCGGAGCCGGTGACGATTGGCAGCGTCGGCCAGGCTTCGGCAAACCTGTGGCCCGAGCTCATCGCCTTGGACAAAGGCTTCTTTTCTGATGAGGGCTTGCAGGTCGATATCGTCTACGTCCAGTCGAGCGCCGCGCTGGTGCAGCAACTCGCCGCCGGCTCGCTCGGCATCGCCACCCAGACCGGGCTTGCCGATCCATTGCGCGCCGTCGGCATGGGCGCGCCGATCGCGGTGGTGCGGATCGACGTCCAGGCGCCGCCCTACGATCTTGTCGCCAAGCCGGGCATCACCAACATGAGGGAGCTCAAGGGGAAGGTGATATCGCTCGGCGGGCCAAAGGACATCACCCGCATCTATGTCGAGCGCATGCTGGCGCCGAGCGGAGTCAATCCGGGCGACTTCGACATGGTGTTCGCCGGCGCCACGACGGCGCGCGCTTCGGCGCTGCTCGCCGGCGCGGTCGATGCCGCGATTCTCTTGCCGCCGTTCAACTTTCAGGCGGAGGCGAAGGGATTCAACAGCCTCGGCCTGACGGTGGATTATGTGAAGGACCTGCCGTTCTCCGGCACCGCGGTCAATGTGGCGTGGGCCAATGCCAACAAGGCGACGCTGGAGAAACTGCTGCGGGCGAAAGCCAAGAGCATCGCCTGGTTCGAGGATGAGCAAAATCGCGATGCCGCGCTACGCATCCTCAAGTCTGCATCGAGCCTGAACCAGGACGACGTCTACAAGGCCTACAAGTTCTTCCACGACGGGCATTTCTTCGAGCCGACCGGCAAGGTGTCGCGAGCAAAACTCAACGCGCTCGCCCGGGCGATGGAAAGCCTTGGCGATCTGCCCAGCGCGCTCGACGTCGACAAAGTCGTCTTGCCGGGCGTGACCCAGATGACGGATTGAGACGCGCCGTTATGCGCAATTCGGTGCTGCAGGGAGTAGTCGTAGCCGCCGCTGTCGCGCTGTCGCCGCTGCACGCCGGCGCCGCCGACATCGTTTCGGTGGGTTCGGTCGATGCCACCTCGGCCAATCTCTGGCCATTCCATATCGCCGCCAAGAACGGCTATTTCGACGCCGCCAACATCAAGATCGATCTCGTCTTCGCGCAGTCGAACGCTTCGGTGATCCAGCAACTCGCCGCCCGCTCCTATGCGGTGGCGCCCACCGCCGGCATGGTCGATCCGATCCGCGCCATCGACAAAGGCGCGCCGGTCGCCTTGGTGCGCATCGTCATCCAGTCGCCGCCGTATGCGCTACTGGCCAAGCCCGAGATCAAGACGATCGAGGACTTGAAAGGCAAGACCATCATCATCGGCGGTGCCAAAGACATCACCCGCATCTTCACCGAGCGCATGCTCGAGCCGCATGGGCTGAAAACCGGCGACTACGATTACGTGTTCGCCGGCGCCACCAGCGCGCGGTTCGCGGCGCTGAAATCCGGCGCGGTCGATGCCGCGCTCCTCACCGTGCCGTTCAATTTTTACGCCGAGACCGCGGGCTACACCAATCTCGGCTTCACTTTCGACTATCTGCCCGACATGCCGTTCGCCGGCATGGCGGTGAACCGCGACTGGGCTGCGGCGAATGGCGATGTGCTCAAGCGCTTTCTTGACGCTTACAATAAAGGCGTCGCCTGGTTCGACGATCCGGCCAATCACGACGCCGCAGTCAAGCTGCAGATGGAAGTGAGCAAGATCGGCCAGGACGACGTGGAAAAGGCCTACGGCTTCCTGCGCGGCAAGAACCTGTTCGAGCCGACCGGCAAGGTGTCCAAGAGAAAAGTCAACAACGTAATCGAGGCGTTGCGCGCGCTGGGCGATCTTCCCGCCGATTTCACGGTCGACCGCCTGCTGCTGCCGGGCGTGACGCAGATTTCCGATTAGCGCATAACTGATCGCCATGAGCGTAACGAGCGAAGGCTTGAAAGCTGCGACACCGCCGGAATCCCGGCCGGTGGAAGCTGCCGCGTCGCCTCACGCCGCCCGTTTGTTGCGCCCCAGCCTCTTCGTGGGGACTTTGTCGGTCCTCGGCGGGCTCATGCTGTGGGAACTGATCAGCCGGTTCGTCGTCGACAATGCGCTGTTCCTCGCCGCGCCGTCGCAGATCGCGGTTGCGGGCTACGATCTTGCGGTCATCGGGGAGCTTTGGAAGCACATCAAAGTCAGCGCCGAGGAATTCGCGCTCGGCTATGCCATCGCCAGCGTTCTCGGCGTCGCGCTCGGCTTCGCCATGGCATCGGGCTATACGATGAAACGGGCATTGCAGCCCTGGGTGTCGGGCCTTTACGCCACGCCGACCCTCGCGCTGGCGCCGCTGTTCATTCTGTGGCTCGGCATCGGCATCTGGTCGAAGGTGCTGGTGGTCATCTTCTTCGTGGTGTTCGCAGTCGCGATCAATACCGAGACCGGAT
>JBAUYI010000137.1:0-1828 GCA_049584715.1 Xanthobacteraceae bacterium | reverse complement strand
GTCCCATACCCCGCCGAGGATTTTTTCGATCTCGGCGTCGGATTTTTCCGGGTAGGCGGCGCGCAGGTTCTCGCGGCCGAGCCGGTGCTCCTTGAGCAGCGGCCCGGCTTTGCGCATGAACGCCCCGGCGAAATTTGCCGAGCGCCGGCGATCCATCCAATGGACCGCGCGCAACAGCCAAACCGCGAGCGCGCCGAGGGCCGGATCGAGCACGGGCTTCAAGATCAAGCTCCAACTGAAAACGGCAACGCGAAGGCGTTCTAGAAATTGACGATGATCTTGCCAAAGACCTGCCGGCTTTCGAGCCGGGCGAGGCCTTGTTCGAAGTCGGCGAGCGCCACCTCGGTGTCGATCACCGGCAGCAAACCGGACGCCATTTTGGCCAGGCTGTCGCGGATATTGCGCAGCGAGCAGCCGAACGAGCCGGTGATGCGGTATTGCTGCAGATAGAGCTGGAACAGGTTCATGGTGATCGACTGGCCCGAGGTCGAGCCGCAGGTGACGAGCCGGCCGCCGCGCTTGAGGCAGAACAGCGAGGCGTTGAACGTGTCGGGCCCGACATGCTCGAAGGCGACGTCGACGCCTTTCTTGGCGGTGAGCTTGCGCACCACGCCCTCGAAGCGCTCGGTGCGGTAATTGATGACGTGATCGGCGCCGAGCGCTTTGGCCTTGGCCGCCTTGGCATCGTCGCCCACCGTGGTGATCACGGTGCAGCCGATCGCCTTGGCCATTTTGACGGCCGCGGTGCCGATGCCGGAGCCGCCGGCCTGCACCAAAATGGTCTCGCCCGGCTCGAGCTTGGCGTTGTCGAACAGCATGTGCTGCACGGTACCGAACGCCACCGGCGCGCAGGCGGCGTCGCGGAAGCTCACGTTGTCCGGGATCGGCACCACCAGCCGCGCCGGCATATTGATCAGATCGCGGGCAAAGCCGTCGACATGGAAACCCATGATGCCGGCGACGTTTTCGCACAGATTATCGCGGCCCTCGCGGCAGGCTTTGCAGTGGCCGCACGTGAGTGCGCCGTAGGCAACCACGCGATCGCCAACCTTGGATGAGGTGACATCGCCACCAACGGCGACAATCTCGCCGGCAGCTTCGACGCCGACGATCAGCGGTAGCTTGCGTTTGGCGAACGCCATGCCGCGCCAGCCCCACACATCGATGTGGTTGAGGCCGATGGCCTTGATGCGGAGCTGCACTTCGCCCGCAGCCGGCTCAGGCGGCGGCGCCACATCGAGCAGTTCGATCTTGCGGTCGCTGACGAGCGTTAGCGCACGCATGGTTTTGCCAGGCGCCGTAGTGGCGCGGTCGCCCACGATTGTGTCGGCAACGCCGGTCACGCCGGCTCCCGGGTCATGACCAGACAAACGTTCTGGCCGCCGAAGCCGAACGAATTGGAGATAGCGCGCCGTACCTTTGCGTCGCGCGCCTTGTTCGGCACCACGTCGAGCGCAATCGCCGGGTCGGGCATGTTGTAATTGATGGTCGGCGGAATGCGCTGGTGCTCCAGCGTGAGCAGGCTGAACGCCGCCTCGACCGCGCCGGCCGCGGTCAGCGCGTGGCCGATCATCGACTTGTTCGACGAGATCGGGATGTTGCGGATGTGCTCGCCGAACACGGTAGAGACGCCGAGATATTCCATCTTGTCGTTCTCGGGCGTCGAGGTGCCGTGGGCGTTGATGTAGTCGACGTCCTCGGGACCGATGCCGGCATCGGCCAACGCGTTCCTCATGCAGGCGATGATCGGCTTGCCGTCGGGACTCGAACGGGTGCGGTGGAACGAATCCGATTTTTCGCCGCAGCCTTCGAGGATGCCGAGAATGCG